>JAGOHQ010000132.1 GCA_017996075.1 Aliarcobacter sp. | reverse complement strand
TATCTCTTTCTTGTGCAAACTGTCATGGAACTGATGGAAAATCTACTACTGCTATTCCAAAAATAGCTGGGTTGGATAAGAATTATATGTATCAAACTTTACTTGAGTACAAAACTGGAAAAAGAGTTGATACACATATGATGCAAAAGCATACAAAAGGTTTCACTGATGAAGAGCTTGAGCAACTATCTTACTACTTTTCAAAAGTTAAATAAGCAAAAAGGATAAACGATGATAAATAGAAGAGATTTTGGAAAATTAGTTTTAGGAGCTACGGCTCTATCTTTTACTGCTTGCAATAGTTTAGCAAGTGGTTTATCTACAATTCCTGCAAATAAAAAAAGAGTTGTAATCGTAGGTGGTGGTTTTGGTGGAGCTGCAACTGCTAGATATTTAAGAAAATTTGATTCAAATGTTGAGATTGTTTTAGTTGAACAAAATAAAGAGTATTATACTTGTCCATTTTCAAATGCAGTAATTGCTGGTATGGAAAAAATGGATTTCATAAAACATGATTTATCTACTTTAGCAAAAAAACATAATATTAAAGTAGTACATGCAAAAGTTGCAAAAGTTGATGGTGCAAATCAAAATGTTGTTTTAGAAAATGGAGAAAAAATCTCTTATACAAAAGCTGTTGTAAGCCCTGGAATTGATTTTAAATATGAAAAAGGTTATACAAAAGAGAATGAAAAACATGCTCCACACGCTGTAAAAGCTGGTGAGCAAACTACAATTCTTCAAAAACAACTTGAAAATATGAAAGATGGTGGAACTTTTGTAATGGTAGCACCTGCTGATCCTTTTAGATGTCCTCCTGGACCTTATGAGAGAATCTCACTTGTAGCTCACTATATTAAAAACAATAAACCAAATTCAAAAATTATAGTTCTTGACCAAAAAGACAAATTCTCAAAACAAGCTCTATTTTCAAATGGTTGGAAAGAGCTTTATGGTGATTTAATTGATTGGAGAGCAGCACAATTTGGTGGAAAAGTTGTAAGTGTTGATCCAGTTAAAAAAATAGTTGTAACTGAAGATGAAGAGGTTCAAGCAGATGTTTTAAACTATATTCCAAATCAAAAAGCTTCTCAATTAGCATTTGATTCAGGACTTGTAGCAGATGGAAAAGATTGGTGTGATATTCATCCAAAAACTTTTGAATCTAAATTAGTTAAAAATGTTCATGTTATTGGAGATGCTTCAAATGCAGCACCTATGCCTAAATCAGCATTTAGTGCAAGTACTCAAGGAAAAGTTGTAGCTCTTCAAATAGCAAGAATGCTAAAACAACAAGAGCCTTTAAATCCTCCAAAACTAGCAAATACTTGTTATAGTTTATTAAGTCCAAACTACGGTATTTCTATTGCCGCTGTTTACAATGCACTTGATGATAAAATACAAAATGTTGATGGAGCAGGTGGAGTAAGTCCTGAAACTGATCCAGATGGTCATATTAGAATTTTAGAAGCAAAATATGCTTATGCTTGGTATGAGAGCCAAACAGCTGACATATTTAAGTAAAAGTTTTAGCTTGGTGCTTTTGCACCTTGCTAATCTTTAATTAAGACAACTCACTCATATTTTTATCAAATTCACTATTTATACTCTCAATTTTTTGCATAACTTCTAAAATTTCATTTTCTACTTTTGTTTTATCAAGACCAAAAAGTGTAGAAGCTTTATTTTCTAACTCTTCTATTTTAGCTTTTAGAGGTTTTAAATCTTGACTTTTTTTAGCAACCAATTGGGCTCTTAACTGTTTACTCTCTTTTTTATTTATCTTTGGTTTATCACTTTTTTGGCTCTCTTTAGTTTTTGTTGGTTTTGCATCTTCAATATCATCACCCCAACCTATTTTTTCTAAAAACTCATCATAAGTTCCATTAAAATAATCAGCTCCATCATTTGTAAAAACTATCAATCTATCACAAACTGCTCTTAGTAACTCTTCACTGTGAGTTACTATAATACTTGAACCAGCAAACTCTTTTATAGCAGTTGTAAGTGCTTCAATTGATTCAATATCAAGGTGATTTGTAGGCTCATCAAGGAAAAGAAGATTTACATCTTGTGCAATAATTTTTCCAAGCATTACCCTACTTTTTTCTCCACCTGAAAGAAGAGATATTTTTTTCTTTGCATTATCTCCACTAAACATCATAATTCCACAAATATTTCGTATAACTGATTCTGATATTTTATTATTTACACTTTGTATCTCTTCAATAATTGTATTATTTTGATTTAAATGATTTATATTTGTTTGACCAAAATGACCAAAAACTGTGCTTGGATGAAAATCTACACTCCCACTAAGAGCTTTTAATTCACCTGCAAGAACATTTAAAAGTGTAGATTTACCTTTTCCATTTTTTCCTATAATTCCTAAAGTTTCACCACGACTTAATGCAAAAGTTATATCTTTGAAAAGAATATTACTTTTATCATATCCAAAGCTTACATCTTTTACTTCAAGCAGATATTTTGCACTTGTATCTTTGTAATTGAAATCAAACTTCAAATCTTTTTCATACACAATATCTTCCATAACTTCCATTTTTTCAAGAATTTTTACTTTTGATTGAGCCAAAGTTGCTGTTGCTGCCCTTGCTTTATTTTTTGCAATAAACTCTTCAAGGTCTTTTATTTTTTTATCTTGAGCCTCTTTTTGCTTCATATAATGCTCTTCATTTGCTGCTAATTGTTCAAAGAATTTAGTTGTACTTCCAGCAATTATAAAAGCATTTTTTCTAATAATTCCCATAGTGTGTGTACAAACACTATTCATAAAATCTCTATCGTGAGTAATAAGAATAACTTCACCATCAAAACTTTTCAAAAACTCTCTTAACCATCTAATAGATAAAATATCTAAATAGTTTGTAGGCTCATCAAGAAGTAGCATATTTGGCTCTGTTAAAAGAAGTTTTGCTAAATTTATTCGTATTTGGTAACCACCTGAAAAACTCTTTGGCTCTTTTTGTAAATCTTCTTCACTAAATCCTAAACCAAACAATATTTTCTCAGCTTTATAAATATTATACTTATCATCTTCACTTAGAGCAGTTGCTGTTTCATCAAGTAAAGTTTTCTCTTTGAAATCAAAATATTGTTTCAAAGCACCTATTTTATAGTTTTTTGGAGTTGCAATATCTCCACTATCAGGTTGCTCTTCTCCAAGAATAAGTTTAAAAAGTGTTGATTTTCCTGTACCATTTCGCCCCACAAGTCCAACTTTATCGCCTTTATTTAATCTTAAATTTAAATCTTGATATAAAGTTTGTGTTGGGTATGATTTTTGTATATTTATTAGCTCTATCATCTGTTTTCTCTATTTTTTTAAATTTTTAAGGCGGGATTATATTATATTTTGTGTTAGAGGTTGGTTATTTTAAAAACCTTTTCCCAAACTCTTGTCCTTTTACTTCAATATATTTATAAGTAAAAATAGATATAAAAATTACTATAAAAAGTATGATAATGACAACAGAATTATTTATAAAAATATTTCCAAAATCAATATATCTAACAGTTTCAATCATTGGTGCAAATTTCTTATTTAATATTTTTTCTAAAACCATTGAAACAGAAACAAGACAATATAAAATTGCAGCATGTGTCATATAAATTGAATAAGACAATTTTCCCAAAAGTTGAAAAAATGAAGCTTTTAAAATTTTTGATAAAACTCCTTTTTCAAAAGCAAAGAAAAATACAATTACCAAAAATATAAAACTTGCATATATTGCTTTGTATTCTTCAACATATGAAATT
>JAGOHQ010000131.1 GCA_017996075.1 Aliarcobacter sp. | reverse complement strand
CACCAAGTTGTTCAAACTCTTTTGCAAATTCAAAAAGTGAAAGTGATTGCATATAGGGATTATCTAAACTTATATATAAAGCATTGTTTGTTTGAGAAAAATTTTCTTTGATGTATTGCAACATCATGGTTGTTTTACCAAGACCTCGCTGACCTAATATTCCAATTGATTTAAGATTCCAATTAATCTTTTCATAAAGGTATCTTTTTTTCTCTAAATTTATTTTATTGAGTAATTTAGTCTGCTCTTCAAATAGTATTTGTAAATTCATATTTATACCTTATTTGTTTATATGTAAATAGATATTAACATATTTATTTTTATTTGTAAATGTTATTTTAGATTATATTCTGACTATTTGGATTTTCCAAATATATTTTATAGTTTTTTTAATATTATTTTTGAAATATTTGGAAATAGTTACATCCCTCTTAACAAGTGTTATATCGTACTATATCTTTAGCCATTCACTTTGGTATTTTTTATTTTACCTAATTGACACAAAATTTTGAACGGTCACCAGCCGAGTGATAAAGTTAAATATATCTTTGAGAAAATTATAAGGAACTATATAAAATACCTTCTTAACCCTTTTTCTTCCCAAATAAAAACTTAAATATCTTTTGAAAGATATTTAAGTTTTTTTCTACAATCTTTTGCTTTATCTCATTTGAAAGTTCTTCCAAATGAGTAGGTTTATATAGTGGCTTTTTATCACTGAACTCTATTTTCATTTTGTTTATCCAAATAATTTTGTATCTCTTTTATAGCTTCTTCGTTTTTAATATTAAATTTGATTTCAATTCTTCTTGAAGCATCTTTATCTTCAACACCTTTTTTATCTAAAATCAAATCAGCAGAACTTCTTCCGCTTGAGTTTACAAAAGTACTTAAAAGCTTTTTATCTACAATATTTGATTCATATAAAAACTGCATAACTGCAAGTGCTCTTTGTTGAGATAATAAAAGATTTGCCAAATATGTTCCATCACTATTTGTATGACCTTCAATAGTTATATTTTCTATATATTTTGATATCTCTTTATCATCTAATAAAAGTGAAAGATAGTTTTTCAAAACACTACTTAACTCTTTTTTCGCTTCCTCTTTTAAAATATAAGAGTTTTGATCAAATAATATATTTGATGAAAATTTTATAGCTCCACTTTTCTCATCTACATGTATAGAGTTACCTAGTTTCTCTTTTAATTTAGCTATAACATTTAACTTTATTCCTGTTAGAGTTTTTATCTTTAATTTTGCAATATCAAAATCCTCTACCATTTTTTGGTGAATTTGAGTTTGCACCAAAAGTTTATCTGCTAAAAGTTTTAACTCCTCATCTTTTAAAGCAATTTGATTTGAACTATCATTTAAAGCTAAAGATAAACTATCATTTTTACTCTTTTCATCTTTTATATTAATATCGTATTCAAGCAAAAGAGCTTTTAGTTTTTCAACCTCTTTATTGCTTAAAACTATTTTTTGGTTTGCATCTTTTAAATCTTCTAAACTCTTTTCATACATATTTTTTGTTTTTGCTAACTCATAAAATAGCTTTGATTTTGCATCTTCACTATCTGCAAGGCTGTGTTGAGTATATAGATATTTTATAACTATTGATGCAATTACCAAAATAAATACAAAAAGCAACCCCGCCATCAAATCAGCATAAGAAACCCAAAAGTTCTCCTCTTGATTTTTGTTTTTTTCATTTTTTTTATACATCATTTTCTACTTTGATAAATCTTTAAAAATAGTCAAATCTTTTACTATATTTGCTGTTTGTAAATCTATTTGTCGTAAAGACTCTTTTAATCCCTCTTCAAATTTCCACTCTATTTTTTCCATATCACTTTTCATAGTTTCAATACTTTTTACGATATTTGTATATATTGCTTTTAGATTTTCGCTACTTAAGTTATTCATATGAGAATTTAATTCAATAATATTTTTATTTAAATTTTCTGAAACATCTTTGAAAATGATTGTTTGTGAGTTTGATTGTAGAGATAATTTTTCAACTGCACTTGCTAATTTTTCAAAATTTGCAATATTTTCATCAATTCTTAGAGACAACATATACTCTTTTTGTAGTAATTCATCAAGGCTTTTTGCTCTTTGTTCTATTGATCTATTTATATCATACATAGCTTGGCTAGAAGTTAACTCTTCAAAAATTTTACTCATGCTAGAAAAGTTATCTATATTACTTTTTATATGAATTGACTCTATATCTATTTTTGTCCAAAAAAAGTTTTTTGTACTCTCTTTTATAATATAACTATCGTGATGAAATCTACTAAGACCAAATTTTTCAAAAAATATCCACCAAATAGATAAAAATATTCCATAAATTGAAACATAAAAAGCTGTTCCAACTCCACTTAAAAGTTTCGTAATTTCACTATCAAGTGCCGCAATATTATTTGATGTAAAATCTGGCATAGATAAAGCTATTGATATAAAAGTTCCCAAAATTCCTAAAGTTGGAAAAATTCCACTTGCAATACTTGAAAAATTACTATTTCTTAAATTACTTGTGTAATCTTGTAAAAAATCATCTACACTTCCATTTGCTTTTGAAGTTTGAGCAATTGTTAAAAGATTACTGTTTATATAATCAAGTAAAGCTATTTGTAAATCTGCATATAAAGTTCTAAACTTACAAGCTACAAAATAGGCATTGTGTCTAATAAAAAATAGATATATAAAATATATTGCACCAATCAAAATAACGCTGTGTATCTCAACTTTTAGTGGCAAAACTCCAAAGTAACATAAAATAACCAAAACAAATAATAAAGTAGGTATAGTAAGAAGCGTAAAAATTCTTGATATTGGTTTACAATTTGTATAAAATCTTGAGTTTAACTCAATTAAATCTTCCTCTTTAAACATAATATTTCCTTCAAATTTTTAAAATAACCTCCATTTTATCTAAATTTAGTAAAATAACAAAAAAAAATTTAGGGATTTATATGAAAAAGAGTCTGTTTTTGATTTTGATTTTACCTTTTTGTCTATTTGCAAATGAGAAAAAATATACTGTTTCAGTTTGTACAACTTCAAATTTAGAAAATGCACTTGTGTGTAAAAAAAGAATCTATGACAATACTATTGGAGAGGTTTTTATAGTAAAACAAAATCAAAAATACTACACATATTTAAATACTTACGATGACAAAGAGATAGCAAAAGTTACTATACAAAATGCTTCTAAATATGTAAAAGATCAAAAACCTTATATAAAAGAGATTGATATAAAAATTGTAAATCAAATTGATAAAAGAAAACTTTTTATAGATATGGATAATCCAATTAGTTTAAATACTACAAAAGATAACTCTTTAAAAAATAGACAAAAAGAGGAAAAAGAGTTTGAAAGGGTAAGACCTGAAGCTGTAAATATTCCAATAGTTTCAATGTTGCCTGAAAATATTGAAATTTTGGGACTTTTACCTTATGATAATCAAGATATAGAAAAGAATGAAAAAAATCCTGAAACTAAAATAGAGTATCAACTAAAAAGTGAGATAGATTTTGGCAATCAATCTTCAAACGATATTTTAAGCCAAGAGGATGAAGAAGAACTTTTACAAACGAGTCTAAATGAGTTTGATGAACAGATAAAAAAAGGCTCAAAAAGTAATCAAACTTTTACAAAATCTTATGAAAAAAAAGTTTCAAAATCAAATTTACCAAAAGAACAGACAAGAAATCTAAATAACTACGATGAGTTAATAATAAAAGTAGATTCAAAAACAAATATTATGGAACTTTTTGCAAAAAATGGTGAAAATGAACAAA
>JAGOHQ010000130.1 GCA_017996075.1 Aliarcobacter sp. | reverse complement strand
GGCTATAGGTCAGAGTCACATAATAAACAAATTGGTGGAGCTAAGAACTCGCAGCATGTCAAAGGGGAAGCAGTAGACATTGTATTTAAGAATTATGATATAAATAAGGCCTTTGAATATTTAAAAAAGAACTTTACATTTGACCAGTTAATCTTTGAAGATAGAGGCGGGGTTAAGTGGTTGCATATTTCTTACTCTAGGGTAAAGAATAGAAAACAAGTTTTATTGGCTAACAAGGTTAATGGTAAATGGATTTATAAGAGAGATTAAACTCTCTTTTTTTATTGATAAATATATATTTAAAAACGTAAAAAACTTTTTTACACTTTTTATTGACTTTAATTGATTTATATTGTATAATCTTAATGTAGATAAGTATTTTACACTTTAGGAGGTAATAAAAATGTATATATTTGAATATAATCATTTTGGAGAAAAAAGAAGATTTATAAAAAATGATGATTATGAGTTTTATTACTTGAATGATGATAATACTTTAGGTAAAAAGTTTAATGGAAGAAAATGTTCATCATCTAAACAAGTATTTGAAATTCTTGATAATGGTGTTTATATGTTCTTTGATACTGTGTTAGATAGAGAAAATTATATTGAAAATGAAAAAATGAAGAAACAACAGGAAAAGGAATTAAAGAATTCTTATTTCAATGAAAAATTAAAATTAATTGCAGAACTTGAACTTCAATTAAAAGATTTAAGATATGTAGATTCTAATGAAGAATTAGAAGAGTATAAAATTAAGTATGATGTATTTGAAAAAAGCAGAAAACAGAAAGAAAAAAATAGAATTGAAAAGATAGAAAAGTGTAAAATAGACATTACACTTTATATGAAAAATAACAAAGATACTTTTAAATTAAAAAATATGTTATACGATTTGAAAATTAACAATAAAACTTTTTATAACTATAAATTAGATGAGTTTATAAAAAGTTTAGAAAAAAATTAAAAATATTTTTTCACGTTCAAAGTATTGTAAATATTGGTTATTTTAAATATTATAACTTCAATTCGGTAACTAAAACCAATAAATCCTAAAATATCTAACGTTACAGCTTAATAATTGTGTAAAAATTTTAACAAAAAAATTAAAAGATTACCCCTCAAGTGATATAATAGTTTTACTATAAACAAACCACAAGAGAAAGGATAATCTCACTATGATTTTAACACAAAATTCTAAAAAATTGAATACTAAAGCTAAATTTTGTGCAAACAATATTTCTTCAAATGTAAATTTTACTTTCATTGAGTGCTTTAAAAATAAAATTGGTTTTAAGGCTCTTTTGGAAAAATCTGTTTCTTACAATAAACACCATAATGCTAAGCATACTACTGGTTCAATACTTGATTTCATTATTGATTCGAGTATTTTAGGATTTAGTAGATTTAGTCATATGGAAGATTTACGTAATGACTCTACTTATCAAGAAATTAAAGGGGTTCCCATCCCAAGCGAAACTACTTGTAGAACTCTTCTTACAACTTTACCTGAGAATACTTGTGAAGAATTAAGAACACTTAATATGGAACTCCTAAACCTACAGGCTCTTAATGAAGAACCTAGAGAAATTATGATTGATTTTGATGACACTGTCTGTACTGTCTTTGGCTCTCAAGAAGGTTCTGTTGTAGGATATAATCCAAGGTATAAAGGACGTCCTTCTTTCAAAGAAAAAATTGCTATGATATCTGGCACTAATGAACTTCTTAATGTTACATTAGAAGAAGGAAACCATCACAGTAATCATAATTTTTTAGATTTCTTAAAAAATGTCATAGCTTCTTTACCGAAAAAATGGGTACTAAAAAGAATTCGTCTTGATAAGGGTTTCTTTGATGAAAAACTATTTAATTTTTGTGAAGAAAACTGTATTGAGTATGTTGTCAAAGCAAAGATGTATAACTCTTTAAAATCAGCTGTTAATTATGTTGAACATTTACCTCAATATTATGCTTGGGATGAAATAAACTCAATTTATAGTGTTACAGAAATTGTAATGCCTCTTCCAAAATGGGAAAAAGCAAGAAGGTTTGTTATTATTCGTAAAAGAATAAAAACCTCAAGTACTCAATTAAGCCTATATGATGATGAATTCCAGTATAATTATCAAGCAATAGTAACAAATATAGATGACCTAGTAGCAAGAGAAGTATTTTCTGATTACAACAAAAGATGTAATGTAGAAAATAAGATTGACGACCTTAAAACAGGTTTCTATTTTGACCAAAACAGCTTACTAAATAAAAAAGCAAATGAGTTATTTTTACTTTTAAAAATGATTGCATATAACCTTCAAAACTGGTTTAAAACAAGTATAATGCCCGAAGAATTTAAACAATCAGAAATTAATACTCTAAGAAGAGTATTTTTTAAAGTACCTGGAAATCTAAGTGGTTCTGGAAGATACCGTCATATTAAGTTTGCAATAAATAAAAGACTTGAGAAAATAATATGCTTTGTAAACAAACGATTAAATAACTTTACCCTACAACTAGAATAAATAAAAAAAGTCTATTTTTAAAGTCAAAAAATTATTTATAACAATCAAAGGGATAAGTCTGTTCAAAACCAAAGAAATATGCATATATTAAAAAATAAATCTAAAGAGTTATCTAAGATATGGATAACTATAATTTAAAAATTAAAAATAACTGTTTTTTTAATATATGATTGATTAATTTTTAGTTACTTACCGAATTGAAGATTAAATTTAGATTCTTTTCAATATTAAATTTTTCATATAAAATCGTAACATTCTCTTCTATCGGAAACTCATGATTAACACCTGAAGCAATCACATAAGGCACTTTCTTTAACAATAAATAATTATCTCTAATAAAACTTAAAGCAAAATCATCTGTAGTTACTATTAAATCAAGTGTCTGATTTTTATATTTCTCCTTAAATATTTTCTTATACTGCTCTAAATATTCCTCACTATCTATATTTTTATTATCCAGATATTCATAAAAAAAATCTATATTTTCTTTTCCGTAAAAATAATTTTCTATACCTCGAAGCTGATTTTCTGTCCACTCAAAATCTCTAGAATATGAATTTATTATAAGTATTTTTTTTGAATTAGCATAAGTAAAGATGTTTATCAAAACTATTAATAATAGTATCTTTTTCAAAACTATCAGCCTCCAATATTTCACTATTTCTAGTATATTACCCTATTTTTTTTAATATTTCAAATTTTATATCAAATTTGTATGGTATTAAAATATTCTCATTTAAAAAGAAAAAGAGGTAATAAAACCTCTTAACTATCTTTTGGTAATTTTTTTATATTTTTACAAGTTGGATACCCAGTACATGCTAAGAATTTACCCCATCTACCTCTTTTTACCTCAAAAG
Organism: Aliarcobacter sp.; assembly: GCA_017996075.1. Classification (GTDB taxonomy): domain Bacteria; phylum Campylobacterota; class Campylobacteria; order Campylobacterales; family Arcobacteraceae; genus Aliarcobacter. The sequence goes on along the minus strand of JAGOHQ010000130.1, from coordinate 461 downwards.
GAGACCCACATTTTTCACAGACTCCAGCAGTTTTTAATATCTCGGCTTCTTCTGCTTTCATTGCGTCCATTATTTTTTTTAGCTGTACAACTTCTCCTACTCTTTCTACTGTTTTCAGAGCAAGCATTTTTCTGATTTCTGTAGGAAGGCTTTCCCTTACTTCATCATTAGCAAAATCTTCACTTTCAAGATAAGAACCAAATCTTCCTAATTTCAAGAAAAACATTTTTCCATCTTTAGAATAAAGGTCTGTAGGCTCTCCAAGTCTTGCTTTTTCTTTCTCTTCTACCACTTCTTTTACATATATCATTCCAGCTTCTATCTGATCCTTAGGAATATTTACTCCCTTTAGATTTATCTTTTTCCCACACTCTTCATTTTCACATTGAAGGTATTTTCCAAATCTACCAGTTTTCATAACCATAGGCCCATGACAGATAACATCTGATTCTACTCTAATA
>JAGOHQ010000129.1 GCA_017996075.1 Aliarcobacter sp. | reverse complement strand
GCTGTTGGAATTGATGCAATAAATGGAATGGTTGCAGTTGAGGGTTGGGCAGAAGTTTCAACAATGAAAGCTACCTCTTTGGCAAAAGAGTTTGCAAATGCTGGAGTTGAAGCAATTATTTGTACAGATATAAGCAAAGATGGTATGCTTTGTGGAGTTAATGTTGAATTTACGCAAGATATTGCACTTGCTAGCAATGTTTACACAATTGCAAGTGGTGGAGTTAAAGATATTGAAGATATCAAAAACTGTAAAGCAAATGGAAATATTGGTGGAGTAATTGTTGGAAAAGCATTTTATGAAGGTACTTTAGATTTAGAAGAGGCTTTTAAAATATTATAATTAAATAAAACTTTGGTACTATTTTACTTAAATGCTACAAAAGGAAAAAAATGAAGTCGAATACAAAAATAACTCTAATTATTTTTTCGATGGTTGTACTTTTAACTTCAATTATTGTTGTTTTAGTTGCAATTGGTTCTAGACAAATAGGATATGATGGAGTTAAAAAGAAAGCATATTTAACAGCTGATATAGTTAAAAACTCTCTTACTTCACATATGGTAAATGGAAATATGTCTCAAAGAGATGTATTTTTAGACAGTATTGGTCAATTAAAAAATGTACAATCTTTATGGTTAGTTAGAGCAAAAAGTGTTAGTGAACAGTTTGGAAATTCAAATTTAGCAAATGAAAATCCCAAAGATGATGTTGATTTAGAAGTTTTAAAAAGTGGAGTTGAAAAAATTGTAATAGAAGAGAGTTTATACACTGCAAATCTTAGAATTACAATTCCATATACAGCATCATCTTTAGATAAACCAAACTGTCTTAATTGCCACAATGCAAAAGAGGGAGAAGTTTTAGGAGCTATATCTTTAAGCTTTGATATAAGCGAAGATAGAGGCTCAAATGTTATGGTTTTACTTTATATTATTGGAACTATATCTATTTTCTTAATAATTTTCTTAATATTTATTAGAAAAAGGATAACTCCATATACAAACTCTTTTGATTCACTATCTTATGTATTAAAAAGAGTTCATGAAGGAGATTATTCTATTAGAGCAAAAGCTGGTGTTTTAAAAGAAGATAAAGAAGTTTCAAATTGGCTAAATGAATTAATTGAAAAACTTGAAACGGTTTTAACTGGAATTGAAAAAAATTTAACATCATTTGTTCATAATAGAACATCCAATGTAAATCATGATAAATTAATTACAGCAAAAGAGATTATTGAAGATATTAGTGAAATTTATCACTATAAGAAAACTATTGAAAATGATTTAACTATTGATGATATTTATCATAGATTAATTTTAGTTTTAAAAGATAAACTAGAAATAGATTGTTTCATAATTTTTGAGACTGATTTAATAAAAGATGAAAGAAAAACAATATATACAACAAATGGTGCTATAGCTTGTTGTGATTTAAAACAAAATATTAAAGAGCTTTGTAGAGCTGAGAGAATAAATAGTATTGTAGCTTCTGAAAACTTCCCAGAAATTTGTAGAGTTGCAAAATGTAAAGCCGATGAAAACTATATTTGTATTCCATTTTATGTAAATGAACAAAAAAATATTGCAATACATATTGTTTCAAAATCTAAAGAAGAACTAAATAGTTTAAAATACAAAATTGGAATTATTAAAAAATATCTTGAAGAGACAAAACCAATTTTAGAAAGTAAAATTTTAATGGAAGCATTAAAAGAGAAAAATCTTACAGATTCTCTAACAGGACTTTACAATAGAAAATATCTTGATGAGATTGTAGAAAAACAATTAGCACTTGATGTAAAAAATGGTTCAATTTATGCAATTATGTTTTTAGATATTGATTACTTTAAAATGGTAAATGATACATATGGACATGATATTGGCGATGATATTTTAAGAAAACTTGCAATTACTATGAAAAAATCAATAGGAGCAAATGAGACTTTGGTTAGATATGGTGGTGAAGAGTTTTTAATCTTAATGAAAAATGCAACTCAAGAGAGCACAAAAAAATTAGCAGATAAAATAAATGCTGATTTCTCAAAAATTATATTTAACTATGGAGGAGATAGTTTCTCAAAAACTGTAAGTATTGGTTACTCTTTCTTCCCAACAGATACTGATCAGTTCTGGAAATGTATAAAATATGCTGATATATCTTTATATGAAGCAAAAGCAACTGGAAGAAATAAGGTTGTTAAATTCTCAAAAGAGATTTTGAAAAATGGAGATAAAATAGACTATTAAATTCTAATAAATTAGAATAATTTAAACTAGAGTATAAAAGATTATTTATACTCTAGACTCTCTATAACTAACTTTTTATTTGTAAATGGATTTATAATAGCTTCAATCTCTTCAATTTTATACTTTAAAGGAAAAGCTATTTTTGAATTTGTTGCTGTTGTTTCCAAAATATAGTATCTTTTATTATTTACATACAATGCTTTTTTATTTAAATTTATATCTTCAAGATTTATTATCACAAAAATATGATTTGGAACAAGTACAAAATATGCTTCATAATCTTTAACTTTCAAAAGTGAAATAAGTAAATTTGACTTATCATCACAATCACCAAAGTTTTGTTCAACTACTTTTTTTGGACTTTTTGCAATACTTTCATTTATCTTATATGGAATTTGTGTAACAAAATCTAGCATATTTTGAACTTCACAAATAGGCTCTTCTTTACAATCTTTTGTTAAAAAAACTGCTAATTTTTTTGTATAGTCATCAATTCTTACTTGATTTACATATGTAGAATCTCCAATATCTGTAAACTGGTTTTTAACTATAAAAAAAGAGCTATAAATCATATAAAAAAGGTTTATTAAAAATATTATAGATATTAAAAATGATAAGTTTCTTAAAATTTTATTCTGAATAAACAACTATAATCCTAAAAAACTTTTTATTCCATCAAATATTAGTTGAGCAGATAATGCGGCCAAAAAAAGTCCTGTAATTTTTGATAGAATCAAAAGACCATTTTTTCCAATAAATCTCTCTATTAAACTAGATAAATAAAGCATAGAACCTATTAATAAAATTGCACAAAGAAGAGCTAAACTTCCAATAACTAGTTTTGAAAAGCTATTAAATTCAACTCCCATTACTAATAAAACTCCAATAGTTCCAGGCCCAATAGTAATAGGTAAAGCCAAAGGAACAACTGCTAAATCTGATAAATTTTTATCAGTTGGTTTTTGTCCATCTTTATTTCCATAAATTAACCCAACAGCTGTTAAAAATAGCAAAGCTCCAGCACCTATTTTAAAAGCATCCAAAGTTATACCAAAAACTTTGAAAATATGTTCTCCAAAAAAGAGTAAAACTAAAGATATAACAACAACAGATAAAGTTACTTTAATTGCTAATTTTCTTTTCTCAATAAGTGTTGCATCATTTGTAATAGTTAAAAAAACAGTAAGTACAAAAAATGGTGTCATAATAAAAAATATTTTAATAAAAGTTGAAATAAATAAATCCATAATTTTTCCTAAATAAGCTACATTTTTAAATTTTGCTTATTCTAGCTTTTATAGATTAAAATAGTGTTTAATCATTAAAAAATAGAGTTCTACTCTTCAATCATAGTGTAGTGAAGTTCTAGCCCTTTTGAAGTTGCTACAAAACCATTTACATTTATTTTACCGTCATGAACCATTTTATGATGAAGTTTACAAAGTGGGATTAGATTATATTTATGATTTGCATTTATATGTCCTATAAATCCATCTTTATTTGCTTTTTTTTGCTCTTGTATATGATGAACTTCATCACAAGCACGACCACATATTATACAAGTACTTGTGTATAAATTTGTATTATATTTAGAAC
>JAGOHQ010000128.1 GCA_017996075.1 Aliarcobacter sp. | reverse complement strand
CTTGGTCTTACTAGGTTTGGCTCAATAACTATTGTTGCACCATCTTTTACACCATTTTTGAATAGATCAAAAGATATTTGAGCAACAGAAAGCATAAAATCAATCTCTCCATCATTTGCGTATGGATAGATAATCTCTTCATCTTGAAGTGTAATATCAACAACAGTTGGTCCACCACGTACCTGTGAAGTATAAGTAGCTGTTTTTAATCCAAATCCACCATTACTTATTTTTGCAGCTGCAAAAATTTCACCTGCTAGTAAAACACCTTGTCCCCCAACTCCTGTAAATCTCATTAAAGTTCTATTTGACATATTATTTCCTTAAAGCTCTACCATAGTTTTATTTTTGTGTGCTTCTTTTACTTTTTCATAAGCTTCACAATATTCAAGTGCATTTTCATCTTGTTTTAAAACACCAGTTGGATATTTTCCTTCTTTTTGACTCTCTTCTAGCATATCAAATTTTGTTTTTGCTAAAGAGATTGAATCAATCCACTCTAAATTTGCTGTTGCACTTGACATTTTATTTTTTCTTCCTAAATTTACATGGCAATTTGAGAATACTTCTAAATATGAGAAGCCTTTATGTTCAAGAGCTTTAACTAAAGTTCTTTCAAGCTTTTTTGGATCAATCATAGTTTCTCTTGCAACAAAAGATGCACCTGCTGCTTCAACTAGTTTACAAGAATCAAAAGTTGGGTCTATATTTCCTCTTTCCATTGTAGCTGTCCACATTCCTTTTGGAGTTGTTGGGCTTGTTTGAGAGTTTGTAAGTCCATAAATAAAGTTATTTATTAAAATATAAGTTAAATCAATATTTCTTCTAGCAGCATGAATTGTATGATTTCCACCAATTGCAAGACCATCTCCATCTCCACCTACAACTATAACTTTTTTATTTGGATTCGCCATTTTTATTCCAGTTGCATAAGGAAGTGTTCTTCCATGAGTTGTATGAACAGTATTACAGTTTATGTATGAGCTAAATCTTCCAGAGCAACCAATTCCTGAAACTACACAAACATCATCCATATTCCAACCAAGTTTATCAATTGCTCTTATTAAAGCTTTTAATATAACTCCATCACCACATCCCCAACACCAAAGTGTTGGCATTTTATCTGTTCTTAAATATTCATCGTAGTTAAAAGCCATATTACATTCCTTTTACTTTTTCTATTATTTCAAGTGGAGAAAGTGGTCTTCCATTTGCTTTTAAAAGAGTATCAAAATCTTTTCTTCCACTAACTCTTTGTATCTCTTGAGTGTATTGTCCCATGTTAAGCTCTGCAACTAATACTTTTTCAAATCTGTTTACAAGTTCATTTAATCTTTTTTCAGGACTTGGCCAAATAGTTTTTGGACTAAACATTCCAGCTTTTATACCTTCTTTTCTTAGACGATTAATAGCCTCTTTAGCTCCTAATGAAACAGAACCATAAGCAATAATTAAAATATCAGCATCCTCTATCATATACTCTTCATTTAGTTCAAGTTCATCTGTATGATTTTCAACTTTTTTAAATAATCTACTCATCAATGCACTACAAGCAACAGCATCTTCTGTTGGATGACCTGTAGGTCCATGATGAAGCCCAGTAAAGTGATATCTATAGCCTTCGAACATAGGATTTAAAACTGCTGGTTCATCATCTTTTGCACCATAAGGAAGATAATCTTTTTTATCGCCATCAAATCTTTTTCTAAAAACTCTGTTTTTTTCTATTTCACTTAAAGGTGGAAGTACAACTTTTCCAGCCATATGCCCAATAGTTTCATCTAAAAGTACAAAAACAGGTTGCATAAATCTATCTGCTAGATTAAAAGCACGTACAACTTCTGTGTAGCACTCAGTTAAATTTCCAGGCATTAAAGTAATAGATTTTACATCACCATGAGTTGGATTTTTTGCTTGTAAAATATCACCTTGTGCAACTCTTGTAGGAAGACCAGTTGATGGTCCTCCTCTCATTACATTTACAATTACAAGAGGAACTTCTGCGATATAACCTAATCCTAAATTCTCAGATTTTAGTGAAATTCCAGGTCCACTTGATGCAGTCATTGATCTTTTACCGCTCATAGCTGCACCAAGACTTGCACAAATTCCAGAAATTTCATCTTCCATTTGCATACAAACTCCACCAATTGAAGGTAGCTTTGATGATAATACATGCATAATTTCACTAGATGGTGTTATTGGATAACCACCAAAAAACTCACATTTTGAATCAATAGCTGCTAATGCTGCTAATTCATTTCCTGTTGATATTAATTCTCTTGACATAATCAAACCTTTTTATCTTCATCTAATATTTTATAACTATTATTTATAATTCTCTCTTGTCTTTGCTTTGCTTCATCACTTAATTTTGAAAACTTATACTCTTTTTTATCAGCGACAAAAATAGCAAAATCAGGGCAAGATAATTCACAATCATTGCATCCAATACAAGCTTCAGGATGAACAACAGTTGCCATAGAACCTAAAGTTGAGTGAATATCTTGTCTCATCCCAAGAACTCCAGCTGGACATACAGATACACATCTATCACAGGCTTTACATCTACTCTCATTTACCCATACAGGTGTATTTAAAGGAGCTTCAACATTTGACATAATTTTCCTTTACTAAAATATAATAAAAATTTATAAATTTTATAATTTTGGGAACAATATTACTATAATTTAGCTTATTTTATTAAAAGAAAACTATAAATAATTTAGATATAATCCAAAGATTTTAAAAAAGGAAGCTTTTTGGTATTATATCAACCTCAAAATGGTTATTGTTACAATAGTGATACACATTTTTTATATAGTTTTATTTGTAAATCTTTGGAAAAATATAAAAATATAAGTGGAGATTTCTTAGATATTGGAAGTGGAAGTGGTATTTTAGGTCTTTTATTTTCAAAAAAATATAGTAAAACAAATCTAAATCAAGTTGAAATTCAAGATATTTTCCAATTTTTTTCAACAAAAAATGCAAAAATAAATAAAATATCTTCAACAATGTACAAAGGCTCATTTTTGGAGCTTGATTTTGATAAAAAATTTGATATTTGTATATCAAATCCACCATTTTATCATAGTGATGTAATAAAAAGTGAAAAAGAGAATATTAAAATTGCAAGATACAATGATTATATGCCTTTAAGAGATTTTATAAAAAAATCTTCACAAGTTTTGAAAAATGATGGAAAATTTTTTTTCTGTTATGATTGTAAGCAGTTAGCGGATATTATTTTATATTTAAAAGAGTTTAAATTTAACCTTGAAGCTTTACAATTTGTACATCCAAATGATTCAAAAGATGCAACTTTGGTGATGATTTATGCTAAAAAAAATTCTAAATCTTTGGTGAAAATTTTAAATCCTTTGATTGTTTTTGATGAAAACAATGAGTTTACGAAAACTGTACAAAATATATATAAAGAGGCTCAAACACATAGTATAAAGGTTTTTTGTGAGTAATTTAATCAAAAAAAATGGATACAATTTCTCTTTTAATCCTACTGCTTGTGAAAGTTGTGCTGGAAATTGTTGTATTGGTGAAAGTGGATATATTTGGATAAATATTGTTGAAATAGAAGCTTTATCAAAATATTTAGGACTTACTTTAGATAACTTTAGAGAAAAATACCTTTTTAAAGTAGGGTATAAATATAGTATAAAAGAGGTAGAATTACCAAATAATAGTTTTGCTTGTTGTTTTTTTGATTTAGAAAAAAGAAAATGCTCTATTTATGATTATAGACCAACACAGTGTAGGACTTTTCCATTTTGGGAATATTTTAAAAATAATGAAAAAGAGGTATATAAAGAGTGCCCAGCTATAAAA
>JAGOHQ010000127.1 GCA_017996075.1 Aliarcobacter sp. | reverse complement strand
AGATTAAACTCTAAAAACAAACCACTATTTTTTGATAGCTTATTAAATTTCAACTTCTCCTTATTTAAAATTTTAAGAACAAAAAACTTGCAAATAAATTCAACTGATATAAATGGTAATAATATTATTTTTCATCTTCTAGAGCAAGATTTGGAAAAAAGAGTTGAAAATAGAAGGGTTTTATTAAACACTATAAAAAATTTAATTGTTGCAGGAGTTGATATAAATGCAAAAAATGATAGAGGTATTACAGCTTTAGAGTTTGCAATTTTAAATGATAAAGATGATATTTTAAAGCTTCTTTTGGATTTAAGAGCAAACACAAATTTTGTAGATGAAAAAGGAAGAAACCTTATTCATACAACAATTTTTAAAGACAAAGAAAAATATATTAAAATCATATCTCAATACAACAATACTATTATAAATCAAGCAGATAGTTTTGGGGCAAAACCTATAAATTATGCAGCTTTTATGGGTAAAAAAAGTGTTGTTTTAGAACTTATTGATTTAGGAGCATCAATAAATAATGCAAATAAAAAATCACCAAATATCTTGGAATTTCTAAAAAGGTATCACAAGAATATTTTAAATTTAAGCTTTGGCGTTGATGATTCAAACAACAAATCAAACCTAAATAAACTAGCTGAAAATATGATTTTAGAGTTTGAAATAGATATTTCAAAACAATGATTAAATCTTTTGATATAAAAAACTTTAAAGATAAAAGTAGTTTTGAAGTATCAAAAATATTTAAAAAAAATTATATAGATTATAAAAATAGTGCAAATACAAGCAATAGTAAACTCTTTTTCAAACAAAATACAAAAAATATAGATAAATTCTTATTTCAAATTTTCTCTTATTTAAGTCTGAATAGTTTTAAACATAACTCATTTGTTAGCTTTGTAGCTCTTGGTTCTTATGCAAGAGTAGAGTTATGTTTACACTCTGATATTGATGTTATGATTTTATACAAAAATAGTAAATCTTATGATATTTTGAAAATAATAGAAAAATTTGTAGCCTTTGCTTGGGATTGTGGATTAAATCTTGGATTAAGAGTTGTGAATATTGATAATATTGATGAAATGTATGATTTAGCAAAAAATGATATTACTATTAAAACTTCACTTCTTGAATCAAGATATATTTTTGGTTCAAAAAAGATTTATGAAGATTTTGAATTGTTTGTTAAAAATCTAAGGCAAATAGATAAAAAAGCTTTTGTACAAGAACAACTAACTACTCACACTCAAAGATTACAAAAATATCCACTAAATATGCAAGTAAACTTAAAAGATGGATATGGTGGAATAAGAGAAGCAAATATGCTTTTTTGGATTTTAAATGTTGTATATGATGTTCAAAAAGCAAAAGAACTTGTAGGTACAAAATTAAATTATGATTCTTATAAAAAGTTTACAATTGCTTTAGATTTCTTATTTCAAACAAGAAACGCTCTTCATACTATTCATAAAAAAAAGGTAGATACAATTACTTTTGACACACTTCCTGAAGTAAGTAGTAAATTAAACTTTAAAAATGAGTTTGAATTTATGGCAAAACTATTTTCAAGCCTTCATATAATTCATAATTTTCACTCAAATATGAGTTCAAAATTTATAAGAACTATGTTTTTTGATACTTCAAATTTAGAAGTTTTACGAAAATCAAGATTTAAAAAAGGTATCTATATTTTAGAAAATAAAATATATTGCTCTTTTCATAGAAGTTTTGTTAATTTAAAAACTCTTTTAAAAGAGCTAATATCATTTCCTCAAACAATAAAAGGTTTTGATAGATCTTACATATACTTTGCAAGTAGAGTTAAAATCCCAAAAATCATAAATAAATCACTAAAAAAAGATATTAAAACACTTCTTACAAATGAGAATTTGTACCCTATTTTAAAACTATTTTATAATAGTGAACTAATAAATAGATTAATTCCCTCCTTCAAAAAAATATCAAATTTAGCTCAATTTGATGGTTATCATAAACATCCAGTAGATATCCACACACTACAAACAGTAAAATATAGTATGTATATAGAAGATGAATTTATTAAATCTGTTTTTAACTCTCTTTGTAAAGAGGAGCAAATTTTAACAAGACTTATTGCACTTTTTCATGATATTGGAAAAGGAAGGAAAAAAGACCATCATATTATTGGAGAAAATATTTTCAAAAAAACTATGAAAAATTTTGGTTTTGATGATGAATTTATAAAAATGGGTGCAAATATTATAAGGTATCACGACCAAATGTCAAGAACTGCAACAAACGAAGATATCTACTCACAAAAAGCTATTTTAAACTTCATAGGATTATTCAAAAATATAAATGAACTAAAGATTTTGTATGTTGTAACTTATTGTGATATTTGTGCAGTTAATAAACCTCTTTACAATAGCTCGATTTCAACACTTTTAAAAGAACTTTACAAAAAAAGTATCTTAGCTTTTGAAAATCCAGAACTTATAAAAGAGAGTATTACTAGAGTTTCAAAACTAAATAAAATGAAAACTTTAGAAAAATATCAAGAGTTACCAAATATTTTAAAAAGAAAAATAGCCCAAATCTCTTCAAATCAGATGTTTTTAAGACTAAAAAGTAAAGATATTTTAAATATTGCAATAAAAGCAAAGGATGTACAAAACTATAGTTTTGATATTATAAATGATGATTTTCTCAAAATTAGGATTATTAGAAAAATTCCTTTAAATTTGGGATATTTGTTGGGAAGACTTCAATATATGGATATGAATAGTATGAATATTTTCAAACTATATGATGAGAAAAAGAATTTTGAAATATGTTTTTCTAAAAAAGCTTTAGATGAAGAGCTTTATTTAATCGAAGAGATAATTCATGAATCTTTTGATATGAGTAAAAAAATAAGAATAAATAAACCAATTATAAAAAAAGATGATATAAAAATAGATTTTAATCATAGTGAATACTTAGCATCTATGAAGATAAATACAAAAGATCAAAAAGGACTTTTTGCATATATTGCAAAAGTTTTTGATGATTTTAACATAGAAGTTGAAAGTGCAAAACTTATTACTTCAAAAGGATATGCAAAGGATCTGATTTTAATAGAAAAAAATGATAACTTCTATAAAAATATAAAGAAAATATTAGATCTAATTTGTGTTTTAGATGAGGGAGAAAAAAGTTAAATAAAAGAATAAATACTTATTAAATAAGATAAATAATAAGATTAATTTTATTATTAATAAATAATGTTTTAGGTAGCATTCTTCATATTTAATGTGTTAGGAATTATTATGAGAATTTTTTGGGCTATTATTGTTGCACTAATTATTGTTTTTATTTCAGGTTTGTTATTTAATATATTGAAAATTGCGATGGGTTCAGGGAGTTCTTTTATTGGAGTAATAATTCAATTAACTCCATTTATGATTGGAATTTGGTTAATAAAATATAGTTGGACAAAAATCACTTATACAGAAGAACCTAAAGAAAATATTATTGATAATACACAATCCTTGGCAAAAGCAGTTATAAATCACAGTAAAGAGTTAGTACAAGAAGTAAAACCAACAATAAATAATTATATACAAAAACATAATAAAATAGATGAAATAGTTATAAAAGATAATTTAAAAGTAGAAGATATAAATGAAGATGAGATTTATGAACAAGTATTGCATGAAATAGAAAAAGATGATAAAGTTAAATCGACTTGGGCAAAAGCACTGTCTCAAAGTGACGGGGATGATAAAAAAGCACAATCTTTATATATAAAATTAAGAGTTGATTTTTTAATTGAAGAGAAGAAAAAGATTATCGAGAATCAAAAAAGAGAGTATGAAGAGTTAGAGAAAAAAAG
>JAGOHQ010000126.1 GCA_017996075.1 Aliarcobacter sp. | reverse complement strand
CTATTAACAGTGCTAAAACTAAAGCTCCTTCTTTATCTCATATTTTAAAGAGATTGTGAACTTTGCTCCAATGTACTCAACTCCTTCATAGATAAAAGTGTCATTAGAGACTTTTAAATGACCATTTAAAATATTTTTAATAATATTTTGACTCATATATAAGCCAATTCCCGTTCCTTGAGATTGGTGTTTTGTTGTAAAATATGGGTCAAATATTTTCTCTACAATATCATTATCGACCCCTCCTGCATTATCTTTTATCTCTATAAATATCTCTTCATTTTTTAAATATATGCTAATAAATATTAATTTTTTGCTATTTTCAATCTTATTTAAAGCATCTTTTGCATTATTTAATATATTCAAAATAACTTGAATCAACTCGTTTTCTGAAGATAATATTTTTATATCTTCTATATTTTTTATTATCTCAATATTTTTTGATACAAACTGAGAGCTAACAATACTTAGCGATTTTTCAATCATTTCCAAGAGAGAAAACTCTTTTTCTTTATTGTTTTTTGGATCAAAAAAACTTCTAAAATCATCTATGGTTTTAGAAAGATATTGGGCTGAATTATTAATTGAGCTCATTGCATAATCTAAGTCTTTATCATTTAAAATATTTAAATCTTTTTGTAGTTTTATTCCTGTTGCTGCTGTTGAAATTACCGATAGGGGTTGTCTCCATTGATGGGCAATATTTCCCAACATTTCACCCATAGCTGCCATTTTACTTTGCTGGAAAAATAGCTTATCTCTCTCTTCTTTTTCCAAAGCAATAAGTTTTTGTTCTGTAATATCTTGTTTTATTGCGACAAAATTGGCAATTTCTCCTTCTTCATCAAGAACAGGAGTAATGATGAGCTCTTCATTGTACAAAGAGCCATCTCTTTTTTTATTTATAATCTCACCTTTCCATGGTTTTTTGCTTAAAATAGTTTTCCACATATTTGCATAAAACTCTTTTGATTGTTTTTTTGAAGATATAAAATATCTTGGATTTTTGCCTATAATTTCATCTATTTTAAAACCTGTTAAATCTTCAAAAGCTGGATTTACCCATTGTACATTTGCCATTTTATCAGTGATTACTATACTATTTATACTCGATTCCAAAGCTTTTATTAAAAGATTGCTTTTTTCTTCAAGTTTTTTTTGGATGCTTATATCGGAAAAAGATGTAACAATTTCAAAATCATCTTTTGTGTGCAAAATCAATTTACTGTTAATTGCAACGGGAATATTTTCACCTTTTGAACTTAAAAAATACTCTTTTTGAGATACAAAAGATTTCTCTTTCATTACACCCAAAAATATAGGACAATCTTCTGCTTTGATATTGTTGTTTATAGAGTGAGAATGAAAAAAATTATGAGCATTTTTGCCTAAAACCTCTTTTTCTGTATATCCTAATATTTGGCAAGCCGTAGGATTGATATAGTTTATTTTAGCCTTGGAATCCATAACATAAAGACCTTCTCCCATGCTGTCTGTTATAGATTTAAACCATCTACTTTGGCTATCTAAATTCTTCGTCTTTTTTTGTATTATCAATAACATTGAAATAATAATTACCATAGATGCAATCACTAAAAAATAGATATAAAGCTCAAGAGTAAGCATAAACGGAATATTTTTACTCTCTTGATAGCCTATTAAATAGCCTTCAACTTTACTACTAACATCAAGCATAGGAATAAGTGCAATATCATAATAAATATCATCGATTTTTACAAAAGCTCCATATGTTTCACCATTTTTCATAGCCTCTTTTAACTCTTTGTTGTTGTGTAGTTTTTGATTAATTTTTTTTGCTGTATTGCTTAACTCTTTTGGAGAATCAGGCAAAGAAGAATTTATATCTTCTATTACAAAGTCTGAATTAATAAGTGAGTCATTGTATAAAAACTTCTGACTTTCAAACAATTTTTTATATACAACATCTTTATTTAAAACAATAGAGTACTCCCTTGTGCTATTTAAATTAGTAATAGAGTCAATAATCGTTTTAGTTGAAATACTAATCTCAACACTTCCTAAATGCTCACCTCCAAAGTTAATAGGAAATATATTTCTAAAACCTGACATAACTTTTCCTATTTCAAAGCTTGAAACAATTTTATTTGTTGAATTTGCTAATAAAATTGTTTCTCTATCTTTTGATAAATCATCTGAGTGTTTGTTTGGTGAATGAAATCGAAGATAACTTTTATTATCTTTAGAATAAAAGTGAAATTGCCTTATTCCCTCTTCTTTTAATCTTTGATATAAAGGATATAGCTCTTTATACAACAAACCTTTGTACAATTTTTTTTCATCGGCTGTTGTAGCGTTTAATCCTTTTTCAAAAATTGCAACTGCTAGTTGATTATTTATTGATTCATTAAAAATATATTTTGAAAACAGCCGATATTTATCAATACTTGAGTGATATGCCATATCAAGAGATGAAATATTTTCACTGAAATAATCTTGTAATTTATCTTTTTTATAAAAATTTATAAAAACTAATATAAAAGAGCAAAATAAAAAAACAACAACTATAAGAATTTGATATATGTTATTAGTTTTAAATTTCATTAAAAGTTACCCTCATATGATATTTTTGATGATTTAAGAATTCTACGAAGATATTCATAATCTTCATTTACAGCTTCCTTAGCTCCAAATTTCATACTCTTGTGCAACAAAGTCAACTCTTTTTCTTCTGCAAAAAGGATACTGTTTTTAATCTCTTCAAGGATATTTGGGTCAAGAGTTTCTGAATTTCCAACTAATATAAAATTAGGAATAGAAGATGAACGATAAAGCTCTTTCAATCCTAAATGGTCGTACTCTTCCGCAATATCAGTTCTTAGACCACCATATTTAAAATCATCTCTAATAATACTCAAAGCAACATTATCGTGATTTTCCAAATACCTATATTTGTTTTTTTCAAGATCGGAATTCAATTTTTTTAGTACACTATTTACAAAAAGATACCCACAAGTAGAAAGAGGCTGAGTGAGTGCAATTTTAGTATCAATCATATTTTCTATTGGTCTATCGTTTGCAATAAAAGTTACAAAAGAGCAAGTGTACGAAACTTCACCTTTGCTGTTTTTAAAATTAACCAAAGGAGTAGCATATTCATATCTATCTTCTAAATAAGCATAAGGCAATGGTCCTAAATATGCTATATCAATCTCTTTGTTTATAAACTTAGCTAATAATTTTTCGTAATCACTGTTGTGGTCAATTTTGATTTTTACATTTAGCTTCTTCTCCAAAAAATCAACAAGTGGTAAAAATTGGGTGTGTAGTTCTTGGGTATCTTTTGTTGGTAAAGGTGCAAAGACTATTGTCTTTGAATCACCTAAAATATATGTTGAAATCAATACAATAAAAAAAAGATATTTAAGCATAATTTATCCCTATGTCTGAAAAATTAAATTGCAACATATTACAACAAGATAACTTCTATTATTATAAATATTGTAATTTGTAATTAAATTTGAATTTTATGTTTTAAAGCTTTTTGAAACTAAGAGTTTATTGCTTTGTATAAAAGCAAAGCTTCATTATCAAAATCTACTTTTTTGTTTTCATAAAATATTGCATAAAGCTCATCTGAAATCTTTTAAAATAGCTATTTTCTAGCTTCAAATCCTTTTGTATCATTTGTTAAAAAATTTTCAATATGATTCATTTTGATTCTCTTATTATTACTCTTATTGTTAACAAATTTTTGAAATTAAATATTCAGGAGCTTTTTTAGAAAGTTCAATATACTTTTCAAAAGGTTTTACTATATTTAATTGAGATAAATAACGATTTTTATTTAGCTGAAGTAAAGACTCTTTTAATATTTTTAAATCATCTTTAGTTACTTTTTCTAATTCTATTAA
>JAGOHQ010000125.1 GCA_017996075.1 Aliarcobacter sp. | reverse complement strand
AATCCTCTTTTTAAGATAGTTTGACTAGCTTGTATGTTACCCGTTATTTTTTAAATAAATTTAAATATCATTAATTTTATTTTATGGACACAAATGCTACAATCCATAATTATTTAAAAACAAGCTGGTAAAAATGAAAGAGTTAGTATCACAAGAATACAAAATATGGCTAGAGTCTCTAAAGAATAAGTTTCGATCTTCACAAATCAAAGCTTCTATAAAAGTTAATACAACCCTTCTTGAATTTTATTGGGATTTGGGTGAACAAATTGTAGAAAAACAACAGGAGTATAAATGGGGAAGTGGGTTTTTAGAAAAGCTTAGCCGTGATTTATCAGCTGAATTTCCTGATGTTAAAGGGTTTTCTTATACAAATGTAAAAAACATCAGACAATGGTTTGTATTTTGGCAACAACTTGTGGGCGAATTGAAAACCACAAAAAGCCAACAGCTTGTTGGCGAAAGTAGTGTAGATAAAACGAAACAAATTGTTTCGCAAATTTTTATGATACCCTGGGGACACAATATCGCTATCATTCAAAAATGTAAAAATATCGATGAAGCAATTTACTATGTACAAAATACTCTCAAAAATGGTATCAGTAGAAGCGTACTTGTTCACCAAATAGAATCAAATCTCTATGAGCGAAATGGAAAAGCACTCACCAACTTTGAGAATACTCTTCCACCAATTCAATCAGACCTTGCAAAAGAGATCACAAAAGATCCCTATATTTTTGATTTTGTAACTTTAACACAAGATTATCAAGAAAAAGAGCTAGAAGATGCACTCACTCAAAATATCACAAACTTTTTACTAGAACTTGGAAGTGGATTTGCATTTGTAGGACGACAATATAAACTTATCGTTGGTGGAGATGAGTTTAAAATAGATCTTCTTTTTTACCATATCAAACTCAAATGTTATGTTGTAGTGGAACTAAAAGCTACAAGCTTTAAACCAGAACATGCAGGGAAACTTAGTTTCTATACATCTGCTATTGATGGGGAACTTAAAAATAGTGATGATAATCCAACTATTGGGATTCTTATCTGTAAATCAAAAAATAATACAGTGGTAGAATATGCTTTAAAAGATATCAATAAACCATTAGGTATAAGCGAATATCAACTCACAGAGATTTTACCAAAAGAGTTTAAATCATCATTACCTAGTATTGAAGAAATTGAAGCCAAGCTTGATGAATTAGAAGAATAATTCTTTCATTATGAAAAAATTAACCCTTAAAAGATTGGATATCTTTACACCCATCTCAAAAGAGCAATCTATCCCCAATGAAGAATTTGATATAGATAACTTTTTGCATTTTCCAATTATTACTCATGATGATGGGAGTATCTGGAAACATGGTAGTTTATACTTGCTTTCTAAATTAAAAAACTATCAAAAACCATCACCAAAAACACTAGATTCAATAGCAACTGATTTGAAACATTTCAAAGAATACTGCGATAGTGAAAATATCGATTATTTAATAGCTCCAAGAAAAGTTTTAAGACCTACATACCTTTACAGAAGCCACCTTCAAAAGCTTTTAAGAGATGGAAAAATATCTCCAAATACAATCAAAAGAAGAATGAGTACTATAGTTGGATTTTATGAATATCTTATCAATATTGAAGGGGTAGAGTTTAAATTTCCATTATGGGAGAGTGGCATTACCTCAATAACATACCATGATAGTTATGGATTACAGCATATAAAACAAGTTAAAACAAAAGATGTATCCAGAGTAGTAGCTACTTCCAATCCTGATCTATTTGATGATGCTATTGTTGATGGTGGAAGATTACATCCATTGTCGCAAGAGCAGCAATTTGCACTTGTAAGAGCTTTAAAAATTATTGGTAATACAGAGATGACTTTAGGATTTTTAATTGCACTTACTACAGGTGCACGAATCCAAACAGTTTTTACACTTAGAAAAAAACACTTTGAAAGAGTATTGAAAGATGGAGAAAGTGAAGTCAAAATCAAAGTTGGATATGGAACTGATTGTGATACAAAATTTAACAAACTTCACACTCTAATCTTTCCATCGTGGGTTTATCAGAAAGTGAAAATATATTTAAATTCTTCAAGATACAATAAAAGGGAAGAAAAAGCTAGTCATATATTCGATGTTCAAAACAAACAATATATTTTTCTAACCAATCGAGGTGTACCTTTTTATGCTGCACATGATGATTCATATAGACATCTATATAAAGAAGTTCCAAATGGTGCAACTGTAAGACAATTTATATTTACATCATTAAAAAAACAACTAAAAAAAGATGGTTTTAAATTTGATTTTTCATTTCATGATTTAAGAGCTACATTTGGAATGAATCTTCTTGATAAATTAATGCCCCTTGTTGATAGCAAAGAATTGAAACTATCTCATGCTCTTATACATATCAAAGAAAGAATAGGGCATTCAAGTTTTTCAACAACAGAAAAATATCTAAATTTTAGAGAGAGACATAAAATCAAAGAGCAGGCACAGGATAACTATGAAACATACCTAATGGAGCTATTAGGTGAGTAAATTAGAAAAGCTGCCTGTATTCTTTGTTACTATTGAAACTTTGGTAAATATGTACAAACAAAATGAAGAAGTGAAATTTGAGAATTTAGTAGTTATAACAGATCAAAGAATACCAATTTGTAAAGTTTATTATGCAGAAAATAAAATAATTGGGAATCCATATAAATTAGAAGTTAATAAAAGTAAATTTATATCTTGGAGGCAGAAAGTTGTACAATTTATTGTTGATGATATGATAGTTAGATATCAAAAAGGACAAACTAATAGAACATTAAGTGCTTATGTTCAAAAAGTTTTCAATTTTATAGACTGGATTGACCAAAACAATATAGATTTGGATGATGATATTAATACTGCCAAATATGCTTTTTTGCAATACACAGCATTTCTAAAAAGCAAAATTAGAGATGGAGGATATTCTCAAGGAGAAGCACATTCAAGACACACATACGCTTATAAACTATTAAATACAATTTATCAAGATAGTGAAAATATAATTGGTGCAGGAATAAAAATAATTCCAAACAAAAGACCAAATAAAGTTGTTAAAAGTCAATCAGAGGATCAAAAATATCATTATAATTTTTATTATAGTTTTTTTCATCAAGTGACAGATTTTTTACTTGAGAACAAATCATATCCATTAAAATTGAAGCTACAGTCAGGTGATTTATGGTGTTTACCTTCTCGTTACACATTTTTTACTAGCGACAAAAAGTTTCCGATGGCTTTTAACCCAGATAACGGGACGGTTAGAAGTGAACACGAAATTAAAGATTTATTTAATTTACCATATTTGCGAGATGGAAGATGGGCTAAGCAAGACTTCTTAAAACTTTTAGATACGAACAATAATTACTACTCTGATAAAAGATTTAAACTTGCCTCAAATGCACTAAAGGCTTTTTATGTACTGTTTTTATCAAACACAGGAATGAATGATTCAACTGCTGCAACTTTAGAATGGAGCAACGATTTTAATATAGAAAAAGAACGACACAAGTTTAGAAACATAAAATATCGAGCTGGTAATAAACCTGTAGAATTTCAAATTCAAAGTAAATTTTTAAAAGATTTCAAAAAGTATTTATTATTGAGAGACTATTTGCTTAATGGGAAAGAGTTTGAATATTTATTCTTCACTGGATATGGCAATCAAGTACAATTAAATCCAAATCAAAAAAAAGGTCGTTTTAGTTCTGTTATAAATATTTATTTTACTGACAACATTGATGCAAATTTACCTAGAATCAATTCAAAACAGCTTAGAGTGAACAAGACACACCAAGTTATAAAAACTGATGGTATTATCGCTGCTTCTCAACTTGCTCAATCCTCTATAAATACT
>JAGOHQ010000006.1 GCA_017996075.1 Aliarcobacter sp. | reverse complement strand
GATGATAGTAAAGCTACAAATTATGATGCAACAATAAATGCCTTAGTTCCATATAAAGATAAAAACATACATATTATTATTGGGGGTGATGATAAGGGTGCAAGCTTAAAACCTCTTTTTGAAAATATAAAAGAGTTAGATATTGTTATTTATGCAATAGGAAGTAACACTCAAAGAGTTTTAAATTACTGTGAAGAGTTCAAAATATCTTGTGTAAAGTGTGAGTATTTAGAGCAAGCAGTTAAAAATATAGATAAAAACTTAAAAGAGAATAGTATAGGAATACTATCACCAGCTGCAGCATCCCTTGATCAATTCAAATCTTATGCACATAGAGGCGATGAATTTAAGAAATTTGTAAAAAGTTTAAGTTGAAATTAATAAACTACTCTGTATAATCTCACTCCAATTTGAAGTGGCTCGATAGCTCAGTCGGTAGAGCAAAGGATTGAAAATCCTTGTGTCGACAGTTCGATTCTGTCTCGAGCCACCATTTTGATTTTATGGATGCTGGTGTAGCTCAGTTGGCTAGAGCAGCTGATTTGTAATCAGCAGGTCGGGGGTTCAACTCCCTTCACCAGCTCCATTTTTTAGTCGTGCGTAAGTTTTAAAAAACAGCGCTTGACCAGAGCAATAATTTTTATATGGTGAGGTTGGAGAGTGGTCAAATCCTGCGGACTGTAAATCCGCCGCCTACGGCTTCGAAGGTTCAAATCCTTCTCTCACCACCACGCAAATGTTGCGGGAGTAGCTCAGTTGGCTAGAGCTTCTGCCTTCCAAGCAGACTGTCGCGAGTTCGAGTCTCGTCTCCCGCTCCATTTTTTTATTGATTACTGGGAGCTGAGTTATAATTGCACATTATTTTTATAACTCTACAATTTATACTCCCAATTAATTTAATTTTTAGTATTTTATTAATATAATACTCATCACAATTTGTGAAAACAAATCCCCTCTGAATAGAGAAGCCCTTATTGGCTTATCTACTCAGAGGGCAATTAAGCAAAAATAAAAATAAATTTAGAAGGGGAAATTCCTATGGCAAAAGAAAAGTTTTCAAGAAATAAACCGCACGTAAATATCGGTACAATTGGTCACGTTGACCACGGTAAAACTACTACAACAGCAGCAATATCTGCAGTTCTAGCTGTAAAATATGGTGGAGAGATGAGAGATTACGATCAAATCGATAATGCTCCAGAAGAAAGAGAAAGAGGAATTACTATTGCTACTTCTCATATTGAGTATGAAACAGCTAAAAGACACTATGCGCACGTAGATTGTCCAGGTCACGCCGATTATGTTAAAAACATGATTACAGGTGCTGCTCAAATGGATGGAGCTATTTTAGTTATCGCTTCAACTGATGGTCCAATGGCACAAACTAGAGAGCATATCCTACTTTCTAAACAAGTTGGAGTTCCTTATATAGTTGTATTCTTAAATAAAGAAGATCAATTAGATCCATCTGATAAAGATGAGATGATAGAGTTAGTTGAAATGGAAATTAGAGAGTTACTTTCTACTTATGATTTCCCAGGTGACGATACTCCAATCATTGCTGGTTCAGCATTTAAAGCATTAGAAGAAGCAAAAGCTGGTACAGTTGGACCATGGGGAGAAAAAATCGTTGCATTAATGGATGCAGTTGATGAGTATATCCCAACTCCAGAAAGAGATACAGAAAAACCATTCTTAATGCCTGTTGAAGATGTATTCTCAATTTCAGGAAGAGGAACAGTTGTTACTGGAAGAATTGAGCTTGGAACTATTAAAGTTGGTGAAGAGATCGAAATCGTTGGATTTGGAGATACTAGAAAAACTACAGTTACTGGTGTTGAAATGTTTAGAAAAGAGATGGATCAAGGTCAAGCTGGAGACAACTGTGGAGTTCTTTTAAGAGGTGTTAAAAAAGAAGAGGTTGAAAGAGGACAAGTTCTTTGTAAGCCAGGAACAATTAAACCTCATACAGAATTTAAATGTGAAGTTTATATTCTTTCAAAAGAAGAAGGTGGAAGACATACTCCATTCTTTAGTGGATATAGACCACAATTCTATGTTAGAACAACAGACGTTACAGGTTCTTGTGTATTAAATGAAGGTACTGAAATGGTTATGCCAGGTGATAATGTAGAGATGACTGTTACTTTAGTTGCTCCAATCGCTCTTGAAAAAGGAACAAAGTTCGCTATTAGAGAAGGTGGAAGAACTGTTGGTGCTGGAGTTATTTCAGAAATCATCAAATAAGGATTCTTTATGGCAGCTGTAAGAATTAAAATAGGATTAAAATGCCAAGAGAGTGGAGATATTAACTACACTACTTGGAAAAATCCAAAAACTCATACTGAAAAGTTTGAAGTTAGAAAATATTGTCCAAGATTGAAAAAACACACTACTCACAAAGAAGTGAAGTTAAAATCTTAAGAACAATTTTGCTTGAGAGAGTTTCTCTCAAGCTTTTGTAGGCTAGTAGCTCCAATGGTAGAGCATCGGATTCCAAATCCGAGTGCTGGGGGTTCGAATCCCTCCTGGCCTGCCACTATTGAAGTTTTTTAAAGAGATTTTATTAAAATTTTTTTAAAAAATTTAGAACAAAATTTAAAATGGAGAAAGATGTGAGCAAAGCTAGTAACTATATAAACAATGTAAAATCAGAATTAGCTAAGGTTATATTTCCAGTTAAAGCACAAATAAAAACAGCTTATATATCTGTTTTTATTGTTGTTACAGTAATAGCTTTATATCTTGCAATGATTGATGGAGCAATGTCTTTTACTCTATCTTCAGTAATTAAATAAGGAATAAAAATGGCACATAAATGGTATGCAATTCAGACATATTCGGGAAGTGAATTATCTGTTAAAAAAGCTATGTTAAAACTAGCAGATGAGATGGCTGATGATAGAATTGCTGAAGTATTAGTACCAACTGAAGATTTAATCGAAGTAAAAAAAGGTAAAAAAACAATTATTGAAAGACCTTTGTATCCAGCTTATGCTTTTGCAAAAATCGATTTAGATACTGCTTTATGGCATAGAATTCAATCAATGCCAAAAGTTGGAAGATTTATTGGTGAGTCAAAAAAGCCAACAGCTTTAAGCGATAAAGATATAAATCTTATTTTAGAAAAAGCTAAAAATAAAGCAGCAGCAAAACCAAAAATATCTTTTGATGAAGGTGAGATGGTAAGAATAAATGAAGGACCATTTGCAAATTTCAATGGAATAGTTGAGAATTTTGATTTGGTTTCTGGGGTACTTAAATTAAATGTATCTATATTTGGAAGAAATACTCCAGTTGAAATCTCTTATACACAAGTAGAGAGAATAGTTTAACTTTTAATTTAGGCATTAGGCAAAGAAACTTGCTTCAACTTAGTTTTTTTGCCTAATGTCTAATCATTAAAATCATTATAATTTTTAAAGGAATAGCAATATGGCTAAAAAAGTTCAAGGATATTTAAAACTACAAATACCTGCAGGTGCGGCAAATCCTTCACCTCCAGTTGGACCAGCTCTTGGGCAAAGAGGTGTTAACATTATGGAATTTTGTAAAGCATTTAACGAAAAAACTAAAGATAAAGCTGGATATAGATTACCAGTTGTTCTTACAATTTATACAGATAAAAGCTTTACTTTTGAAGTAAAACAACCACCAATGACTGAACTTATTAAAAAAATTTCAGGAATTAAAAAAGGAAGTAGTAATCCACTTAAACAAAAAATTGGAAAACTATCAAAAGAACAAATTATGGAAATCGTTGATATGAAAATCAAAGATTTAAATACTGATGATAGAGAAGTTGCTGCAAAAATTGTAGCTGGAAGTGCAAGATCTATAGGAATTGATACAGAATTATAATTCTGTATTTATATTAAGGTATAACCACTAGCCTTTAAATTAAGTGGTAGCAAAAAAAAATAAAAATTGCGGAGAAAAATATGGCAAAAGTTTCAAAAAGATATAAAGCGTTAAGTGCAAAAGTTGAAGATAGAAAGTACTCTTTAGCTGATGCTTGTAATTTAGTAAGAGATTTAAAATCTGCTAAATTTGATGAGAGTGTTGAAATTGCACTTAACTTAAATGTAGATCCAAGACATGCAGATCAAATGATTAGAGGAGCTGTTGTTCTTCCAAATGGTACAGGAAAAACTGTAAGAGTTGCTGTTTTTGCAAAAGGTGTAAAAATGGATGAAGCAAAAGCTGCAGGTGCTGACATTGTTGGAAATGACGATTTAGCTGATGATATTCAAGCTGGAAAAATCAACTTTGATGTTTTAATTGCAACTCCTGATTGTATGGGAATTGTAGGAAAAGTTGGAAGAATCCTTGGGCCAAAAGGTTTAATGCCAAATCCAAAAACTGGAACAGTTACAATGGATGTTACAAAAGCAGTAAACGATGCAAAAGGTGGTCAAGTTACATATAGAGTTGATAAAAAAGGTAATATGCAAGCTGCTATTGGAAAAGTTTCTTTTAGTGCAGAAGCTATTAAAGAAAATGCTGAAGCATTCATCGGAGCTATCAATAAAGCTAAACCTTCAACTTCAAAAGGAAGATATATTACTAATGCAGCAATTAGCTTAACAATGAGTCCATCTGTTATTTTAGATAATATGGAATTATTAGAGATTAGATAAGGTTTTCCTTATCTAATTTTTTGCATTCAAAAATATTGAAAGTGTTCAATATTTTTGAGTGTTCAAAGCACTGAAATAAAACTGAAGACAGCTGGTAAAAGAACTCCTCGTTCTTTTGTAAGTCCCGCCTAGGATGATGTTTTGAAAGGAGGAAAATATAATGACTAGACAAGAAAAATCAGAAATTATTAATTTTTTATCTGTTGAATTTAAAAACTCTTTAGCTGTTGTTGTTTGTGATTATAAAGGTCTTACTCATAAAGAGTTAGAAGTTTTAAGAAAAGATGCAAGAGAAAATGGAACTAAAGTTCAAGTTGTAAAAAATACTTTAGTTGCACAAGCTGTTAAATCGGCTGATTTAGGAGATATTGATTTAAGCGGAACAAATATTTATTTGTGGTCTGATGATCAAATTTCAGCTTGTAAAGTAGCTGATAAATTTGCAACTACTACAAAAGATAAATTCTCTATTAAATCAGGAATTATTGAAGGTGAAATTTGCGATGCTGCTAGAGTTAATGCATTTGCTAAATTACCATCAAGAGAAGAACTTCTTGGAATGCTTGCATCTGTTTGGATGGGACCTGTTAGAAACTTTACTATTGGTCTTGATGCTCTTAGAAGAAAAAAAGAAGAAGAGGCTGCTTAATTTTAAGCTAAAAATATATTAAATTAAAAAAAATAAAAAGGATAGAAAATGGCAATTTCTAAAGAAGACGTTTTAGAATTTATTTCTGGTTTATCTGTATTAGAGTTATCAGAATTAGTAAAAGAATTTGAAGAAAAATTTGGAGTATCTGCACAACCTGTAGCAGTTGCTGGTGCTGCAGTTGCTGTTGAAGCTGCTGAAGAAAAAACTGAATTTGATGTTATCATTCTTGATTCAGGAGATAAAAAAATCAATGTAATTAAAGAAATTAGAGCAATTACTGGTTTAGGATTAAAAGAAGCAAAAGATGCTGCAGAGCAAACTCCTTCAACAATTAAAGAAGGAATCTCTAAAGCTGATGCTGAAGCATTCAAAGCTCAACTAGAAGCTGCTGGTGCAAAAGTAGAAGTTAAATAAGTTTTATAACTTATCGTATATAGGGGCTTTCCCCTATATAAGTTTAGCATCTTTGAGGGCTAAGGTTAAGATTTTTTTATAAATTTTAACCTTATCCTTTATGGATGCTTTTGTGCTTTATAAGAAAATAAAGCAAACATAACCAAATTTTATAACAAGGTGTAAGATGTTAAACTCTTTAAAATCTGGTAATAGACTAAGAATAGATTTCGCAAAAAACCCACAAAAAATTGAAATTCCAAATTTATTACAACTGCAACAAACTTCGTATGATACTTTCTTGATGATTGATCAAAAAGATAGATCTGGTGCTGGTATAGAAAAAGTATTTAAAGCAATTTTTCCAATTCATGATGCTCAAAATAGAGTAACTCTTGATTATTTAGGAAGTGAAGTTGGAAAACCTAGATATGATGTTAGAGAATCAATGGTTAGAGGATTGACATATTCAATCCCTCTTAAAATAAATGTAAGATTAACTCTTTGGGATTTAGATGAGAAAACTGGAGAGAAAATAGGTGTAAAAGATATTAAGGAGCAATCTTTATTTATTAGAGAAATCCCACTTATGACTGAAAGAACTTCATTTATTGTAAATGGTGTTGAAAGAGTTGTTGTAAACCAACTACATAGATCTCCAGGTGTTATTTTTAAAGAAGATGAATCAAATACAACAAATAATAAACTTCTTTATACTGGACAAATTATACCAGATAGAGGTTCTTGGTTATATTTTGAATATGATGCAAAAGATGTATTATATGTAAGAATTAATAAAAGAAGAAAAGTTCCAATTACAATTCTTTTTAGAGCTTTAGGATATTCAAAAGAGGATATTGTTAAACTATTTTATCCCGTAATTACTATTAAAATTAAAAATAATAAGTTTTTAACAGAGTTTAATCCTGATGACTTTATGGGAAGAATTGACTATGACATAAAAGATGATAAAGGAAATTTAGTTATTCAAGCTGGTAAGAGATTAACTGCAAGAAAAGCTAAAGCTTTAATAGAAGGTGGTTTAAAACTAATTGAATACCCACTTGAACTTTTAATGGATAGACACACAGCTGGTTCTATTTATGATCCTCAATCAGGAGAAGTTTTATTTGATGCTTTAACAAGTCTTGATGAGTTAAAACTTAAAAAACTATTAGATTTAGGATTTGAAACATTTGAAATTGCAAATGATTTATCAAGTGGAGCTGATGCTTCAATTATAAATGCATTTAAAGCAGATGCTGAAAGTTTAAAATTATTAAAACAAACTGAACAAATTGAAGATGAAAATGATTTAGCTGCAATTAGAATTTATAAAGTAATGAGACCAGGTGAGCCTGTAACAAAAGAAGCTGCAAAAGAGTTTATAAGAAAACTATTCTTTGATCCTGAAAGATATGACTTAACAAAAGTTGGAAGAATGAAGATGAATCATAAGTTAGGTGTAAATGTACCTGAGTATGTTACAACTTTAACTTATGAAGATGTTATTAAAACTGTTCAATACTTAATAAAAGTTAAAGCAGGACATGGTCATATAGATGATAGAGATCACTTAGGAAATAGAAGAATTAGAGCAATTGGTGAGTTACTTGCAAATGAATTACATGCAGGTTTAATCAAAATGCAAAAAACTATTAGAGATAAAATGACAACTCTAAGTGGAACTTTAGAAGATATTATGCCTCATGATTTAATTAACTCAAAAATGATTACATCAACAATTACTGAGTTTTTTACAAGTGGACAATTATCACAATTTATGGATCAAACAAATCCACTATCTGAGGTTACTCATAAAAGAAGATTATCAGCTCTTGGAGAAGGTGGTTTAGTAAAAGAGAGAGCAGGATTTGAAGTAAGGGACGTTCACCCAACTCACTATGGAAGAATTTGTCCAGTTGAAACTCCAGAGGGTCAAAATATTGGTCTTATAAATACTCTTTCAACTTATTCAAAAGTAAATGAGCTAGGATTTATTGAAGCTCCTTATAAAAAAGTAGTTGATGGTGTTGTTACAAATGAAATTTCATACTACACTGCAACTCAAGAAGAGGGTCTTGTAATTGCTCCTGGGTCAACAAAACTTGATGAAAATGGAAAAATTATTGAGCCACTTGTAGAAGTAAGATTAAATGGTGAAATCATTTTAATGGATAAAAATAAAGTTGATTTAATAGATATATCATCTCAAATGGTAATGGGTGTTGCGGCTTCTTTAATTCCATTTTTAGAACACAACGATGCAAATAGAGCATTAATGGGTTCAAATATGATGAGACAAGCTGTTCCATTGATTAAACCAACAGCTCCAATAGTTGGAACTGGTTTAGAAAAAACAGTTGCAAGAGATGCTTGGGAGGCTATAAAAGCTTCAAGAGGCGGAGTAGTTGAAAAAGCAGATTCAAAGAATATCTATATTAGTGGTGAAGATGAAAATGGACCATTTATTGATTATTATGATGTAAGTAAAAATGTAAAAACAAATAATAATACATCTTTTGGGCAAAGAGTTGCTATAAAAGAGGGTGATATCATTGAAAAAGGTCAAGTAATTGCCGATGGTCCATCTATGGACAAAGGTGAGCTTGCAGTTGGAATTAATGCTATGGTTGCGTTTATGCCATGGAATGGATACAACTATGAGGATGCTATTATTTTAAGTGAAAGACTTATTAAAAAAGATGCATTTACATCTGTACATATTTATGAAAAAGAGATTGAGTGTAGAGAGTTAAAACATGGTAATGAAGAGATAACTAGAGATTTACCAGGTGTTAAAGAGGAAAATTTATCACATCTTGATGGTTCTGGAATTGTAAAAGTTGGAACTTATGTAACTCCTGGAATGATTCTTGTAGGAAAAGTAACACCAAAAGGTGAGATTAAACCAACTCCTGAAGAGAGACTTTTAAGAGCAATTTTTGGTGATAAAGCTGGACATGTTATAAATAAATCTTTATATTGCCCAACATCAATGGAAGGTACAGTTGTTGATGTGAAAGTTTTCACTAAAAAAGGTTATGAAAAGTGCGAAAGAGCTAAGGCTGAAATTGAATTAGAAAAAAATGAGTTAAATCAAAAACATCTTGATAAGCTTTTAATGCTAGATAGAGAAGAGGCTTTAAAAATAAATAATCTTCTAACAAAATCGAAGCTTGATAAAGAGCTGGATTTAGATGGAACTGTATATAAAAAAGGTGATACATTAACTCTTGAGACTCTTTTAAGTGTAAATAGATTTGCTATGAAAAAAGTAGTATCTTCTTATCCTAAAGAGGTTGAAAAAGCTTATAATGATACAAAAGAGTATTTTATTAGACAAAAAGCTGAGTTAAGAAAAGATCATGAAGAGAAACTAAATGTTCTAGAGCACGATGATATTTTATCAAGTGGTGTTATTAAACAAGTAAAAGTATATATCGCAACTAAGAGAAAAATAAAAGTTGGTGATAAAATGGCTGGAAGACATGGAAACAAAGGTATTGTTTCAAATATCGTTCCAAAAGTTGATATGCCATATCTTGAAGATGGAACAACAGTTGATATTATTTTAAACCCACTTGGGGTTCCTTCAAGGATGAATATAGGTCAAATTATGGAAGTTCACTTAGGACTTGTAGGAAGAAGACTTGGAAAACAAATTCAACATATTTATGATGCAAAAAAAGGTGAGTACATTGCTGATTTAAGAGCAAAAATGATTGAAGTTGCAAGTGTAGCAAAACTTATGAATGCAAAAGTATTTGTTGAAAAATTAAGTGATGATGAACTTCTTGATTATGCTAGAGATTGGTCAAAAGGTGTTAAATTTGCAACACAAATTTTTGATGGTGTTGAAGCTTATGATTTTGAAAAACTGTTTGAAATGGCAAAAATAGATAGCGATGGAAAATCTATTTTATATGATGGAAAAACAGGTGAAAAAATGAAAGAAAGAGTAAATGTTGGGTATATGTATATGCTTAAACTTCACCACTTAGTTGATGAAAAAGTTCATGCTAGAAGTACTGGACCATACTCTTTAGTAACACAACAACCAGTTGGTGGAAAAGCTCTATTTGGTGGGCAAAGATTTGGAGAGATGGAGGTTTGGGCATTGGAAGCTTATGGTGCAACTGCTGTACTAAAAGAGATGCTAACAACGAAATCAGATGACGTTGAAGGAAGAACAAGAGCTTATAGAGCAATTGCAAATGGTGAAAATGTTCCACCTTCAGGAGTTCCTGAAACATTCTTTGTTTTAACGAAAGAGTTAAAAGCCTTAGCTTTAGATGTAGAGATTTTTGAAGAGGTAGAAAACAATGAGTAATAATGAAAAAGTACTATCACCAATTGATATAAAAGAGCTTGAGAGACCACGAGATTTTGCTGCATTTCAATTAAAATTAGCAAGTCCTGAAAAAATACTTTCTTGGTCTTGTGGAGAGGTTAAAAAACCTGAAACTATTAACTATAGAACACTAAAACCAGAGAGAGATGGACTATTTTGTGCAAAAATCTTTGGACCCGTAAAAGATTATGAGTGTCTTTGTGGTAAATACAAAAAGATGAGATACAAAGGTGTAGTTTGTGAAAAATGTGGAGTTGAAGTAACTTCTTCAAAAGTGCGACGACACAGAATGGGGCATATTGAATTAGTATCTCCAGTTGCACATATTTGGATGGTATCTTCACTTCCATCAAGAATTGGAACTATTTTAGGTGTTAAATTAAAAGATTTAGAGAGAGTTTTATACTATGAAGCATATATAGTAATGAACTCTGGAGATGCTTTTTATGATGGTGAGAAAACTAAAAAAATAAATAAATATGATATTTTAAATGAAGAGCAATACAGAACAGTTTCTGATTTATTTGAGCATACAGGTTTTGAAGCGAAAATGGGTGGAGAAACTATAAGAGAGCTTTTAGAAAATCTTGATTTATTTGAGCTTTTAACACTTTTGAAAGACGAAATGAAAACAACTAAAAGTGAAGCAAAAAGAAAAACTATTATTAAAAGATTAAAAGTAGTTGAAAACTTTATAAATAGTGGAAATAAACCTGAGTGGATGATGCTTACTATGCTTCCAGTTCTTCCACCTGATTTAAGACCTCTAGTATCACTTGATGGTGGAAAATTTGCTGTTTCAGACGTTAATGACCTTTATAGAAGAGTTATAAATAGAAATAACAGACTTAAAAGATTAACAGAACTTGATGCACCTGAAATTATTATTAGAAATGAAAAAAGAATGCTTCAAGAAGCAGTTGATGCTTTATTTGACAACGGTAAAACAGCAAACGCAGTAAAAGGTGCAAACAAAAGACCTCTTAAATCTTTAAGTGAGATTATTAAAGGTAAACAAGGACGATTCAGACAAAACTTACTTGGAAAAAGGGTTGACTTCTCAGGAAGATCTGTTATTGTTGTTGGACCAAATTTAAATATGGATCAATGTGGTATTCCTAAAAAAATGGCACTTGAACTATTTAAACCACACTTAATGGCAAAGCTTGAAGAAAAAGGTTATGCAACAACTCTTAAAGCTGCAAAAAGATTAATTGAATCTGAGACAAATGAAGTTTGGGAGTGTTTAAGCGAGATTGTTGATGAATATCCAATTTTATTAAACAGAGCACCAACTCTTCATAAATTGTCTATTCAAGCATTTCACCCTGTATTAATTGATGGAAAAGCTATAAGACTTCATCCTTTAGTATGTGCTGCCTTCAATGCCGATTTCGATGGGGATCAAATGGCTGTACACGTACCACTTTCACAAGAAGCAGTTGCTGAAGCGAAAGTTTTAATGATGAGTTCTATGAATATTTTATTACCAGCAAGTGGTAGAGCAATTGCTGTTCCTTCTCAAGATATGATTTTAGGAATTTATTATCTATCGCTTGTAAAAGATGGTGTAAAAGGTGAGCATAAACTATTTACTGATGTAAATGAAGTAAGAATTGCACTTGATATGGGTCAAATTGATTTACATGCAAAAATTAGAACAAAACTTGATGGAAGAGTAGTTTCAACTACTGTTGGAAGATTAATTATACATGAGATACTTCCAGCTTTTGTACCAATGAATTTATGGAATAAAGTTCTTAAAAAGAAAGATATAGGTGCACTGGTAGATTATATTTATAAAGAAGCTGGATATGAAGTAACTCCAAGATTTTTAGATAACTTAAAAAATCTAGGTTTTAAATATGCAACAAGTGCTGGAATGTCTATATCTATTGATGATATTATTATTCCAGAAAGTAAAGCAGGACATATTGCAAAATCTAAAAAAGATGTTATTGAAGTTCAAAAACAGTTCTCTCAAGGACTTTTAACAGAACAAGAAAGATATAACAAAACTATTGATATTTGGACAGAAACAAATAATAAATTGGGTTCTGAAATGATGGAAATAGTAAAAACAGATAAAAATGGATTTAACTCTATTTTTATGATGGCAGATTCAGGGGCAAGAGGTAGTGCAACTCAAATTAGACAGCTTTCAGGTAT
Source organism: Aliarcobacter sp. (assembly GCA_017996075.1). Classification (GTDB taxonomy): domain Bacteria; phylum Campylobacterota; class Campylobacteria; order Campylobacterales; family Arcobacteraceae; genus Aliarcobacter. Next base: position 3,043 of record JAGOHQ010000006.1, on the reverse strand, counting down.
GAGGGGTCTTATGGCAAAACCTGATGGAAGTATTATTGAAACACCAATTATTTCTAACTTTAAAGAGGGATTAAATGTTCTTGAATACTTTATTTCTACTCACGGAGCTAGAAAAGGACTTGCCGATACAGCACTTAAAACAGCAAATGCTGGATACTTGACAAGAAAACTAATAGACGTTTCTCAAAATGTAAGAATTACTGATGAAGATTGTGGAACTCACGAAGGTATAGAAATTACAGATATTACTTCTGGAAATGAGTTAATCGAGTCTTTAGAAGAGAGAATTACAGGAAGAGTTATTGCAGAAGATATAATTGACCCAATTTCAAATGAGATACTATTTACTGAAGGTACTTTAATAACTGAAGAGTTTGCAAGAGTTGTAAAAGATAGTGAAGTTAAATCTGTTGTTATTAGAACACCACTTACTTGTAAAACTGAAAATGGACTTTGTTCAAAATGTTATGGATTAAATCTAGGTGAACAAAGAAAAGCAAAACCAGGAGAAGCTGTAGGAGTTGTTGCTGCACAATCAATTGGTGAGCCTGGAACTCAGCTGACACTACGAACTTTCCACGTTGGAGGAACTGCAAGTGCAACTCAAACTGAAAGAGAGTTAAAAGCTGATAAAGAAGGGTTTATTAGATATTATAATATCAAAAAATATGATACTCAAGATGGAAAATCTATTGTAGCAAATAGAAGAAATGCTGGAGTATTACTAGTTGAGCCAAAAATAAATGCACCATTTAAAGGTAAAGTAACAATTGAAACTATTCACGAAGAGGTTGTTTTAACTATTGCAAATTCAAAAGAGAAAAAACAATATTTCTTAAGAAAAAGTGATGTTGCAAAAGTAAATGAGCTTGCTGGAATTTCTGGAAAAATTGAAGGTAAACTTTATATTCCACACAAAGATGGTGAAGAGGTTGAAAACAACGACTCTATTGTTGAAATAATTAAAGATGGATGGAATGTACCAAATAGGATTCCATATGCATCTGAATTAAAAGTTTCAGATGGTGCTCCTGTTACTTCTCAAGTATTAGCGGGTGCAAAAGGTATAGTTAAGTACTATAAATTAACTGGTGATTATTTAGAAAGAAGACACGATATAAAAGCAGGTGATGAAGTTGTTGAAAAAGGACTTTTTGCTGTTATTGCAGATGCTGATGATAGAGAAGCCATAAGACACTATATTTCAAGAGGTTCTTCAATAGTTCTAAATGATAATAGTGAAGTTGAAAAAGGTGCACAAATTTCAGCACCAACAACTAAAGAACAAATTGTTATTGCCGAGTGGGATCCATATGCAAATCCTACAATAGCAGAGCAAGCTGGTATTGTTACATTTGAAGATATTATTCCAGGTGTTACTGTTTCAGAACAGTTTGATGAGTTAACAGGAACTTCAAAACTAGTTGTAAATGAGTATATTCCAGCTGGATATAAACCAACAGTTTTATTAGCAACTGCTTCAAATGAGATTATAAGATATGTACTAGACCCAAAAGCATCTTTAAATATTCAAGAAGGTAAAAAGTTAGAAATTGCAGATATTATTGCGAAAACACCAAAAGCAACTCAAAAATCAAAAGATATTACTGGAGGTCTTCCTAGAGTATCTGAGCTATTTGAAGCTAGACGACCAAAAAATATTGCAATTTTAGCTTCATTTGATGGAATAATAACTTTTGGAAAACCACTTAGAAATAAGCAAAAACTAGTAATTACAGATATTACAGGAAACCAAACTGAGTATTTAGTAGAAAAAGGTAAACAAATTTTAGTTCATGAAGGTGAATTTGTTCATGCTGGTGAGTCTTTAACAGATGGTCAAGTTTCTCCTCATGATGTTTTAAAAATTTTAGGCGAAAAAGCTCTACACTACTTTATTGTTTCAGAAGTACAACAAGTATATAGATCTCAAGGGGTAAATATTGCAGATAAACATATTGAGGTAATTACATCTCAAATGTTAAGACAAGTATCTATACTTGATGGTGGAGATACAAAATTCATCATGGGCGATATGATTTCTAAAAAGAGATTTAAAATCGAAAATGAAAAAATAATAAGAATGGGTGGAAAACCAGCTATTGCAGAACCAGTTTTATTGGGAATCACAAGAGCGGCAGTTACATCTGATAGTATTATTTCAGCTGCATCATTCCAAGAAACTACAAAAGTTTTAACAGAAGCAGCAATTAGTGCAAAAATGGATATGCTTGAGGATTTAAAAGAGAATGTTGTAATAGGAAGAACAATTCCAGTTGGAACAGGACTTTATAAAGACCAAAAAATTATCTTTTCAGAAGAGAAATAAATAGGGCAAAGCCCTATTTATAAAGATGGAAATAGTTCACTTTTTTTTTATCTTTGTTGCTATTGAACTTTTTGAATCAAACTGGCAAAAATCTTCTACACTTCATGGAATGCTAGAAAACAATTTTTTAGTATATAAAAGAAATATCTTTCTCTATTTTATTTTACATATATCATTTTTTTATTCAATTTATCTATCTATCTCTTCAAATAATTTTGGTTTTTGGATGAGTTCTATTTTAGCTTTAAAATTTTTTGATATTATTTTTAAACTTTCTATTATGAAAAAACTTTCAGATGGTATAAATATAGATGAAATAGTACCTTTTGATGCAAATATTACGCCAATTCTTAGATATTTAAATGTAATAATTTATCCACTACTTTTTATTTTTGCTACTACTTTATAAATTTTGTGATAAAATTAATAAAAATTTAAAGGGATAAAAATGCAATTTTTAATAATAGCTTATGACTATGATGATGCTTTTGAAAGAAGAATGGAAGTAAGAGAGCAACATGTAATAAACACAAAAAAGATGATGGAGAGTGGAAATATTGTATCTGCTGGAGCTTTAATAGAAGATGATAAAATGGTTGGTTCATCTTTGTTTGTGGATTTTGCTACTGATGAAGAACTTGATTTATGGCTTGAGGATGAACCTTATGTTACAAACAGAGTTTGGAATATGGATGAAATACAGATAGTTCCTGT
>JAGOHQ010000124.1 GCA_017996075.1 Aliarcobacter sp. | reverse complement strand
AAGGCGATGACAAATCAAGAGAAAGACAAATTTAAGGAATGAGCCACCCAAATAAAATTAAAAAATTTATTATAAAAGTGGCAAATGACTAAAAAGCAATTGTTAATTAAGGGCAATAAGTTGTTAGTAGGTTGTGGTCAGGTAGGCTTTAGCCGTGAGCTGTCCATCAATCTACTAATAGCTTATTCCCTGGTGCGTAGCAAATTAATAAGTTGCGATCTTTAATGTTTGACAAGACAAATAAAAAAGCGCTAGTTAAGTTGCCGCTGCAAGTTAAACAAAGGGGGATTGTAAAGGGGGAACTGTTAAGTTCAGCCCTTAACACCATAAGGAAAGGATAAAAAATAATACTATAATAAAGCTTAAAACTATCAAAAATAACTTTTAGATACATTTATATAGATTTTTAAAATCATTGCATAAAATCACTTTAAAAAACAAGATTGATTAACTTTTTTAGAACATAAAACTGTAATAAATTCGCGAAGCTCTCATTTATTAAGTTTTACAGTTTTTAAATTTCAGTTCTTCAGGAACTTCATTTAAAAAATTTGTCCTAGCTCAATGCAATTGCGAACAACATAAGCAACTCGAAGAGGTGTTATGTGGATAGTGAGTTTCCCTTAAATCAAGGGAAAGCAAAAAATAGATTTGTTTTTTATTACACATAAGTTGACATAATAAAAAAACTCCGATTTAATAAAAAGAATTACTTATTAAAAAGGACTCCAAAAAATGGAAAATATAGCAATATATCGACAATCAAAAATTAAACAAATTTCAACGTTAAATCATTTAATAAATGAATTAAGTAAAGATAATTTTGTTAATAAAAATAATAAAAATTCTTTAAATATTTTATATTATCATGATTTTAAAACTGAAAAAATAGAAATGATACAGTATAATAGAAATGGTAAAAATCAAAATATTATTGATAAACTTAAAGAATATGAAGATTATATTGATAATAAAGCAAGACTTGATTATAAAAATTACAAAGAACAAGAAAAAGATAAAATATTTTTAGAATGTAAAAAAGCAGGAACAAAACCACCTAAAATTAGAACAGTATTACAAACCAAAAACCTCAAAAAAGAATTTGTTATTGCAATTGGTGGGAGCAAAAACATTGATAATAAGCAATCTTTTATTGATAATGCAGTCAAAACAGTTGAAAAAATAATGTTAAAAAAAGGTTTAACGAATGAAAATATTTTAAATATTGCGGTCCATTTTGACGAAAAAACACCACATATTCATTGCCAATACAGTGATTATAGCTTCAAGCATAAAACAACTGCCAGCGAATTAGAAAGGGCTAGGCCTGGTGTTGATATGTCTAGAGATGAGAAAAAGGCACAGTATGCCTCTATTTGCTCAAAATTCGGTGATTATCAAGACTTAGTAGCTGAAAACATGGAAATGAAAAGAGGAGAGCCGGGAAGCAGAGCAAAACATAAAAACAAAGCTGAATATATTGCTACTCAACAAAGATTATCAGAACATCTAAAAAATGAGATTAACAGATTAATTCAAGAACAAATAAAAAATGAAACAACTATAAAAGAACAAGAACAAAAGATAAAAAACAATGATATTGAAATTGAAGAGAGCAAGGACAAGGTTTTTAAAAATCAGTCTAATGCAATTCGTTTAGATCTCGGGGCATATGGTTTTAACAAAGTTATTAATTATTTAGCAACTAAATTAAATTTACCTAAAAATAAATTAATTGATGAATTATCCAAAATTTACAATAATGACAACACATTATCACCAATGCTAAACAGTGCATTTAGTCAGTTGCCAAAGCCTAGAACTATTGAATTAGAGAAACAATTAACACTTTAAACACCAAACTATTACAGATTTTAAAATAATCAAAATCTGTAATCTATTACAAAATTGAAGAAAATTAAAAATTGTAATAGTTCAAATAAAAATAAGGGGATAACCATATCCCTCATAAAGCCTATATTGCTTATGGAAATTGTATCCGCATAAAATAGACTATGTAAAATACAAAACCCTTTATGTTATCGATAACATTTACAATAAAGCATAGGCTCTTGCAGAATAGTAAAGACTTATTAAATTACAAAAGCATTTATAAAATAATAATGGTTTAGTAAATTATAAAGTTGCTAAAATAGCAAAAGTAAAAGAGTTTGTAAAATACAAAGCAATAAATCTAGTTAAAATCTGGAATTAAAAAATCCTTACATTCTCAGCAATCCATAAAACCCCTTATAATCAAGCATTTTTAAGATAATTAATAATAATTATTTTTATAAATTCGGCTCCAAAATCTCAATAATCAAAATATTATAAATTTAAGACTTTGTAAAATACAAAGTAATGAAAATAGCAAATCCAAAAGCATTTATAAAATAATAAAGCATTGTTAATTTACGAAGTAATAAAAAAAGCAAAAGTAAAAGAGTTTGTAAAATACAAAGTAATAAAAAAGTAAAATAATGGCTAATATTTATTTTATAAAATTTTAATAATATTATAATACATTGATTTATATGTATTTTTTAAGTATAAATTAAATTTTATTTTTTAGTGAATTTATTTGACAACATAAAACAACTGCGGTATACTGTTGTTAGGTTTTGTAAAATACAAAGTAGCAAAAATAGCAAAAACAAAAGACTTTATAAAACACAAAGACAACAAATATTTTAAAGGATTAAAAAATGGAAAAATCAAAAAATAAAAATAAATTTAACGAAAATATCGAAGCAACAATAACAGCTAATATTTATAAATTCCTGGAAACTAAAACAAAAACTCAATTAGTAATGTTAAGTAAAAAACAAATAGCCGCTGAAATTGGTATAAGTGTAGTAAGTTTGGATAAGTATTTTACAAAACTTAATGAATAATTTAAGTTTATTTTGATGTTTTTTTGACAAATAAAAACTATGATGAGATAATAATGATGTTGGTGACGGAGAGGTCTGAAATCCAATGCAAAGACAGAAGTCCCCATTTTACTAACCCTTTAATGGGGCTTTGTTTATTTAAAACTTAAAAAACCTTAGTATAAAACTAAGGTTTTTTAAGAAAGGAAATGAAAACATGAAAAAAACTGAAAGGATTATAGCAAATCAAAAAATAAATTGTTATAAAATTAATACATATTCAATCAAATCTTTATTTGTTAAGTCTAATTGTTTAAGTAATTTTTTTACTTGGTCCATATTTTCTAGTTCAGTCATCAAAGATATTCTGCTATCATCCAGCGCTTTTGGTATTGAATGCTCTTTAGCATAATCAGCGAATACAAATAATTTAAGTAAGTCTGTACTGTAATCACTTCTCATCAAGTTTATACTAATATACTCAGAATTTTTAGCAAATAATGTTTTTAATTTATTCCTCTTCATTGTTATTATCTCCTAGTTCTGGTTGTTCAAGTTCTTTATTAGTTATTTTTTTAACTAGTTGGTATTCTTGAATTAAATAATGTCTTTCACCATTGAAAAAATATTGAACATTTAAAAAATAAGTGAAAGGAAAGTTGGTTTTAAAAATACAGTTTTTATTGATTAATTCATTAACTCCACTATTAAAGCAAGGTTGTGACATTGTTATTAATTTCATTCTTTTTAATGAATTATAGTTTAATACAATCTCATCTTTTTTCATATTCTCAATCATATAACCATAAACAAATTTAAATACCTTTAAAGCATTAGTACTTAAATCTAATAAGACTTGCCAGCCTTGTGAATATACTTTTACAAAAGTTTCAGCATCAACTTTTTTACTACTAATAAACATTGAACCTTTAACGATTTGCCCAAAATCATCATTGGTGCCAACTCCAACAACTGCAGCAACTTTTTCACCAGTCAAAGATTTTTCTTTTATAAACTTTCTTTTTTCAGTTTTACTTA
>JAGOHQ010000123.1 GCA_017996075.1 Aliarcobacter sp. | reverse complement strand
GATGAAAATAAAATAGTTGTTGCTGGACCTTTTGCAACCGTATCGCATCCAATTATGCACATGATTGAAACTGATGCACTAAAAGATTTAGGAAAAAGCATAGAGTTTAGATTATGGAATAATCCAGATGAGTTAAGAGCGTTAATTTTAAATGGTAATATTGATTTTATAGCACTTCCTACAAATGTTGCGGCAAATTTACATAATAAAAATGTTAATTTGAAACTTCTAAACGTTTCAGTTTGGGGAATCTTAGGAATGATTAGTAGAGACTCAAATTTAAAGACTTTAAAAGATTTTAAAGATAAAGAGATTGTAATTCCTTTTAGAGCTGATATGCCTGATATTGTTTTTCAAGAATTAGCCAAAAAAAGTGATCTTAATCCTAAAAAAGATTTTAAAATCAAATATGTAGCGAGTCCAGTTGATGCCATGCAAATGTTAATTTTAAGAAGAGTTGATCATGCACTTTTAGCAGAACCTGCTATTTCAATTGCATTAAGAAAAACAGACTCTTTTCCAATAAAACTTGTAGCCCCAGATTTATATAGAAGTGTAGATTTACAAAAAGAGTGGGGAGAGCTATTTCAAACAAAAGCAAAAATTCCTCAAGCTGGAATTGCATTTTTAGGAGATACGAAAGGAAAAGAGGAGCTAATAAATAGATTTATAAGAGAATATGAAAAATCGCTTTTTTGGTACAAACAAAATTCAAAAGAGGCTGCAAATTTAGTTGTAAAAACTCTTCCAATGTTAGAAGAACAAGGACTTGCTGATTCGATTGAACATGTTACTTTTGAAAGTGTAAATGCGGATGAAACAATCGAAGATTTGGAGTTTTTCTTCTCTATTTTACAAAATAGTGATGCAAAATTAATTGGTGGTAAATTACCTAACAAAGAACTATATTACAAATCAAATTAAAGGAAAAATATGAAAAAAATCATTTTATTATCAACTACTACGGCATTTATTTTATCAACAAATGCTATGAGTAATTCAACTTTAGATGGAGTTTATGTAACAACTGCAACAAAGACAGAAAAAAGTATAGATGGAGTTAGTGCTTCAGTTGTTGTTATCACAAAAGAAGATATTGAAAAAATATCTGCAACAACACTAAAAGATGTTTTAGATAAAGTTCCATCTATTAACTCACAATTTGGAAGATTTCCACATGCAAGTGCTTTATCAAAAAGTGCTATTTCTATAAGAGGTGTTGGTGCAAATGGAACTTTAATTTTGCTTGACGGGAAGAGATTAAGTGGTGAAACAGAGTCTCCTTATGAGATGAGTAGAATACCTGCGAGTATAATTGAAAGAATAGAGATAGTTAAAGGTTCTATGAGTACACTTTATGGTAGTGATGCTATTGGTGGAGTTATAAATATTATTACTAAAAAAGATATTCAAGATATAAATCAGACAACTTTAGATTTAAAATATGGTTCAAATGCTTATTCACAAGCAAGAGAAAAAAATGCAAACTTTACAACTATGGGAAATGCGGATGGTTATAAATATAAAATTTATGCTTCAACTCTTGATACATCTTCTTATAAAATAGATAAAGCCTATACTCAAAAAGCCATAAATCCAAACAATGGTGCTCTAATACCTACACATCCACAAAATAATAAAAGCGGAGTTTTAGGTGTTACTTATGGTGATGATTCAACTGTAAACAGTGTTGGGGCAGGGATTGAAAAAAATATTACAGATAATTTTGCTTTGGGTTTTGATGTAAACTATTTTAAAGAAGATAGAGACGGACAATATTTAGGTAGTTCTCAAGCAAATGGAGTTGGTGGAATGGTTCTAAATACACCAGTTAGTTCAAAAGATAATAATAGTAGGATTGATTACTCAATTTTTGCAAAATATAGTTTCAATGATGACTTAAGTACAACTTTAAGATATTATCAATCTTATTATAAAAAAAGAAATGAGACAACTCCTATAAATTTTGCAGGTCCTGTAAATAAAAAATTTAGTGCAAATGTAAAGATAGATAATATTGAAAGTATCACAACTTATGCTTTAAACAACTCAAATTTACTTACTTTTGGACTTGATTATAGAAAAGAGACAAGAGATAGTGCTGCAATAAATCCAAACCCACAATCAAGTGATTTTATACAAAAAACTATAGAGTATAAATCTATTTATCTGCAAGATGAGATTGAATTTACAGACTCTTTAAATGCAATAATTGGTGCTAGATATGATGATATTTCAAATGCAGACTCTAAAACTACTTTTCAAGCAGGAGTTGTGCAAAAATTAGGTGAAAATACAAGAGTTCGAGCAAATTATGCAAGTGGATATAGAGCTCCTGATATAGCTGAACTTTATGTTGTTGCACCACTTTTTAAAGATGGAAAAAGATATGGAGCAGAAGTTATAAATAATTTTAAAACAACAGCTTATGATTTAAAACCAGAAAAGTCTGATACTTTTGAACTAGCACTTGCAAATAATTTTGGAAATTTTAACTCTGAAGTTGTTCTATTTAAAACTATTGTAAAAGATAAAATAGAGTCTGTTCCATATGGAACTGGTGGAGCAAAATACTATACTTCTGAAAACCTTGAAAAAGTTAATATAAATGGAGTTGAATTAAATATGAATTATAAATTAAATGATAGTTTTGATACTACATTTAATCTTACGTATCTTGATACAGAAGATAAAAGTACAAATAAAGAGCTTACATATACTCCAAATTTATCAGCTTCTTTAAACCTAAACTATAAAATCATAGACCCATTAAGTCTGAATACAAATATAAGATATATTGGAAGACAGTATGAAGATAGTTCAAATAATGACAAAGTAGAAGATTATACTTTGGTTGATTTAGGACTTTCATATGATATTACTAAAAACTTTACTTTATATGGAGGAGTTGATAATATCTTTAATAGAAAAGTAGATACAAATGTTGATATAAATGTAGGAACATACTACTTTACTGGCCTTAGAGCAAAATTTTAGGATAAAAGATGTATGAATTTATAAAAACAGTCCACATTATCACTGTTGTTTTATTTGTGGGGACCGTATTTTTTAGGACTTTTGTACTTTTTAAACTTGGAAAATATTATCCAAAAGAGGAGAGTATGAAAATTCAAAAGATCTTAGGTAATGAAGCTAGAAAAATTGTAATTATAAGTAATACAATTTTGATTTTATCGGGTCTTTATCTATTTTATAGATATCATTTAGACAACTCTTCTTTAGTTTTATATCTAAAAGTTACCTTGGGCTTAATTTTAGCCCTAGCTTTTTTTGTTATTCCAAAATTTTTGGAAATTATTAATGCTAAAGCTAAATTTAGAGTTATTTTTCATTATTTATACTTTATACTATTGATTTTGGTGATTACTTTTTCTCAATATATTTAGTATGAAATTATAAATAGAGTTATAAAGCCTTCGTGTTGATATTATTTATTTCAAATGATTCGATTATATTCTCTAATAGGCTCATTTTATGATACTATTAGAGTAACTATTCGGCTCAAAAGTTAAAAATGAAAGAAGATATTACAAAATGGATATGGCAGCATAAAGATTATCCAAATTTTAAATACAACAAATTAGAACTAACCGATTTACTTACTCTTATTACTCCATCTTGGATGAGATTTAATATGAAAAAAGCGTCTGAATTTACACCTATGTTTGCAAGATTTGCAAGAAATGTTTTTGGAGTTATTGAAAGTGATGATAAAAAAGCAGCTGAAATGGGGATAGAAGCCCTTGAAAATTTCTATAAAGTGATAGGAATGCCTAAAAATATGAGAGAAGCTGGAGTTGAAGAAGATAAATTAGAATATCTCTCAGCACAAGCAACAGAATTTGCAGATATTGGTACAATGACTTCTATTACTAAAAATGAAGCTTTAGAAATCTATAAAATGGCGTGGTAAATATACAAA
>JAGOHQ010000122.1 GCA_017996075.1 Aliarcobacter sp. | reverse complement strand
GCAAAAGTAATAAATCAAAATATTGAAAAAACTGAAAGCTCTATAAAAAAAGATGATGAGTTTATAAATGCAACTGAACTTTTTATAAAAGAGCTATCAAGTGGAAATATGCTTGCAAAAATAGAAGTTGAGCCAGATACTCAAAATTTAAAAGTTTTAAAAGAACTTTTAATTAAAATGCAACATTACTTAGAACATACAATTGCAATAGATATAAATAGATTACTTTTTGTAATTGATAGCTTTAAAAAATATGACTTTACTGCAAGATTTCCAAACCCTTATGCAAAAATTGCTGTTGCTATGAATGAATTAGGAGATGAAATTTCAGCTCTTTTAAAACAATCATATGGAACAGGTTTAATGCTAGAAAATAGTTCTCAAGAACTTTTAGAAAATGTAAATACTCTAAACCAAAGCTCAAATTCTGCTGCTGCTTCTTTAGAAGAGACAGCTGCTGCTCTTGAAGAGATTACTTCAACTGTAATTAGTAATGCAAGCAATGTAGAATTAATGACTAGATTCTCAAGTGAAGTTAGTAATTCAGCTAAAAAAGGTCAACAATTAGCAAATCAAACAACAAATGCTATGGATGAGATTAATAATCAAGTAAATAGAATAAATGAAGCAATTGCTGTAATTGACCAAATAGCATTCCAAACAAATATTCTTTCACTAAATGCTGCTGTTGAAGCTGCAACTGCTGGTGAGGCTGGAAAAGGATTTGCTGTTGTTGCGCAAGAGGTGCGAAATCTAGCAAGTAGAAGTGCAGAAGCAGCTAAAGAGATAAAAAATATAGTTGAAAATGCTACATCAAAAGCAAATGAAGGAAAAAATATTAGTTTTGAGATGATTCAAGGATATACAGAACTTCTTGAAAATATAGAAAAACAAAGCCAAACAATAAATGAGATTGCAACAGCTTCAAAAGAGCAACAAGCTGGAATTAGCCAAATCAATGATGCTGTAACAGGCTTAGATCAACAAACACAACAAAATGCAAATATTGCTTCTGATACAAAAACTATTGCAATAAATGCAGATAATATTGCTAAAAAAATTGTTAGTGACTCACACAATAAACAATTTGTTGGAAAAGAAGATGTTGAAAAAGAGAATAAAAAAATTAATTCTACGGTTAAAAATAGTAATATAGTTCTTAATCCTACTAAAAAAAGTTCAGAGATAAAACCTTCAATTCCAAAAAAAGATATGGATAAAAAAACACCAATCAAACAAAATGAAATAAAATCATCAACAAAAGATGATGATGAGTGGGAAAGCTTTTAAAATAGAGATTTTTTCTCTATTTTAAACTATATTTATATTTTGAGTCAAGATTTTTTATATCTTCTATCAAAAGAGCAGTTAAATAAAAAATTTATATCTGAAAACATTTATCCAAATAAAAAGCTAAACTACTACTTATGCAATGATTTATCTTTAGAAACTTATATAAAGCTTTGTAAATTTGGATTTATATCAACTTCTATTATTCTTGAGAATAATTTTTATCTACTTCCTGAAATACAATTTGAGTATGCTATTTTAGATTTTAATAATCTTCATATTAGTAAAAAGGTTAAAACTCTTATAAAAAATAGTGAATATAAATTTTGTATAAATAGAGATTTTAAATCTGTTTTAAATCAAATTCAAAATTACCATAAAGATTCTTGGATTGAAGAAAATTATGAAAAGTTATTAATAAACCTAAATAATTTAAAAAAAAATAATTCAAACTTTAAATTAGTTAGTATTGAACTGTATGATAAAAATAATGAAAAATTAGTAAGTGGTGAAATTGGTTATATGATTTCTAAAACATATACTTCGCTAACTGGTTTTTCTTCAAAATCTAAAGTCTATAACAATTGGGGCAAACTTCAAATGGTACTATTAGCTCTTTATTTAGAGGAAAACGGATTTGATTTTTGGAATTTAGGGCATCCATATATGCAGTATAAATTTGATTTGGGAGCCAAACTTTATTCAAGAGATGAGTTTTTGAAAAGATGGCTAAATAGTATTTAGTAGTTTATTGAAACATAAAAACTAAAATCATACTCATTGTCTAATTTTATAAAATCGACACTTTCATATATTGCAAATGATGGTTTTGTAGTTGTTTCGTAATCACTTCTTGGTAACCATTCATGATAAACCCACTGAATAAATGGGAGTAAATCTTCATTTTTTACTTTTAAATCAAATTTTGCATAAACTCCTTCTGCTATTTTGAATTTTGGGATTCTATCACTTTTTATATTTTTATCATCATCAACTATTATACAAGCAATATATTGGCATTCATCAAGAGGAGTAATTGTTGGATTATCATGAAAAAGTGCTGCTCTTTTATACTGTTTTATATTGTTTGTCAAAACCCAAGTTTGAAGTTTTTGCCATGTCTCTTCTATATTTTTATTATAACCTCGATTTCTTATATAGTAACTCTCTATAGCTTTCATTTTTACAATAGTTGGTGTGATATTGTCAAAATTTGCTTTAGATTTCATAGCAAATTTTGATTGTTTTATAATCTCATTTGAATACTCTTTATATCCACCATTTTTCCACTCTTTTGGACTCATTCCAAATCTATCTTTAAATATTTTAATAAAAGATGATTGTGAAGAGTAACCACATGAATTTACAATACTAGAAATTGTTGAATATCTATTTGTAAGAAGTAAATTTGAAGCTTTTTGAAGCCTAATTGATTTTATGCTCTCATAAATATTTCTTCCAAATATCTCTTTAAAAACACGATGCATATGAAATTTACTAATTTCTAAATCAATGCTAAGCTCTTCAATATCGATATTTGTCTCAATATGAGTGTATATATAATACATAATATCATTTGCTATTTTTGTTCTTTTCTCTAATGTCTCTTTTTTCATAAGAGAATTTTATCAAAAGTTAGATAAAATAAGCACTAAACAACAATTTGTAAAGCACCAAAAAAGAAGAAGAAAATATAAAATTTTCCTAAAATACGGTACTTTAAATCAAGTGTTGATATAAAATACTTAAAGGAGAAATGTGGAAGCCCTACTACAAGCTATATTTAGCTTTTTTATGATTATGGGAATAGGAACGTCTATACTTTTGGTTATTGGATTTTTATTAAAAGCAAAAGGTGTAACTTTTGTTGAATTTTTTCCAAAAAAAGATAAAGATACTCCATCTCAGGTTATTTACAATAATGTGATATCGCAAAGTCCAAATCAAGGCTCTTATGGTGTTGATGCTAGAAAAGTTGCTGCTATTATGGCAGCTATACAGCATCACAACAAAAAAGGTTGAAAAATATGTCAAAAAAATATATTGATATAATGGATACTACTTTCAGAGATGGATTTCAATCTGTTTTTGGAGGAAGAGTTTTAATGAATGATTTCTTTCCAGCTGTTGAAGCTGCAAGAGATGCTGGAATAACTCACTTTGAATTTGGAGGGGGAGCTAGATTTCAATCTTTATTCTTCTATCTAAATGAAAATGCATTTGATATGATGGATAAATTTAGATCTATTGTTGGTCCTGATGCAAACTTACAAACTCTTGCGCGTGGTATTAATACTGTTATGCTTGATACTGGAAGTAGAGAGCTAATTGACCTTCATGCAAAAATGTTTGCAAAACATGGAACAACAACTATTAGAAATTTTGATGCATTAAATGATGTTCAAAATCTTGAATATAGTGCACAATGTATTAAAAATCATGGACTTAAACATGAAGCTGTTGTAACACTTATGGATTTACCACCAAATTGTACAGGTGCTCACGATGTTCCTTTTTATGAAAAAACTCTAAGAAATATACTTGATAGTGGTTTACCATTTGACTCTATTTGTTTTAAAGATGCAAGTGGTACAAGTAGTCCAAATAAAGTTTTTGAAACTATTAAAATGGCTAGAAAACTTTTAGGTGATTCTACTCATATTAGACTTCATACGCATG
>JAGOHQ010000121.1 GCA_017996075.1 Aliarcobacter sp. | reverse complement strand
ACATCAATATTTTGTTCTTGTAAAATCAAAGCTATAGCTTTTGCAGTTCCACCAGCGCCTAAAACTAGAACTCTTTTTATATTTCCAAAACTTTCAATTGCTTTTAAAAATCCAGGTGCATCTGTATTGTATGCTACAACTTTTTCATCTTCTTTTATGTAAGTATTTACAGCCTCTATTTTTTGTGCAATTCCTCTTACGATATCTGCTTGTAAAAATGCTTTTTCTTTGTGTGGAACAGTTATATTCGCACCACTAAAACTATTTTTTATAAACTCATTTTTAAGAAAATCACCATTTTCTAAATGAAATTTTTCATAAGAAGCATCAAGATTAAGATATTTAAATCCTGCATTTTGCATTTGTGGAGATTTTGAGTGAGCAACAGGATTGCCAAATATACAAAATTTTTTCATTTTATTTATCGCCTTTATTTAAAGTTTTTTTGCATAAAAATTAAAGATAGGAAAATCTCCATAATCTCTTTTATAAATAAAAACTCTTTCAAAAATAGAGTTAGAAAAACCAACTTTTTTGGAAATCTCTTCAAGCTCTTCTTGTGCAAATCCAAAGTGAAAAACTCCTTCATTATTATGTTTTTTATGAAAAGTTCCATCTTCTTTCTCTAAATCATTAATACACAAATAACCACCATTTTTTAGAGCTTTAAAACTCTTTTCAAAAAATATATCAAGATTTTCTATGTGATGAAGTGACATTGAAATAACAATCAAATCAAAGCAGTTCTCTCCTAAATCGTCATTTAAAATATCGTGTTTTTTTGCTTTGATATTTGTAAGGTTTTTATCTTTTGCTTTTTTATTGAACTCTTCAACCATGCCATTTGAGCTATCAAGACCTAGTACCTGATTATTCTTTTCTACTAAATCAAAGGCTATAAGACCAGTTCCACAACCATAATCAAGAATGTTTTTTATATTTTTAAAATCTATATTATTTTTTAAATGTTTTATACAAGCTTCAGATTTTTCAAGACTTACATTTTTTTTGTCCCAATCTTTTGCTCTTTCATCGAATCTACTCAAAATTTATCCTTAAAGATTTTTTGGCTAAATTATATCAAAAGCAAATAAAAAGAAGAGCAGATGGAAAATAGAGTTTTTTACACTTTTACTGATAAAAACGATAGTAATTTAGCATTTCATGTAGAAGATAATGAAATAAATGTAATAAAAAATAGAAAAAATCTGGCTTTAAAGCTAGGTTATAATTATGAAGATTTGGTCTATATGAATCAAATTCATAGTGCAAATATTATTGTTGTAGATGAAAATAGTCCTAAATTAGTAGATAATTGTGACTCAATAATCACAAGAAGTAAAAATCTTCCACTTATGGTTATGGTTGCTGATTGTATTCCTATTTTGATGTTTGATGATAAACAAGGAATAATAGCTGCCATTCATGCTGGAAGAAACTCTACTTTTTTGGAAATTTCAAAAAAAACAGCAGAGATTTTTATTGAAAAATTTTCTTCAAATCCAGAAGATATAAATGCAGTTTTTGGGGCTTCTATTCAAAAGTGTTGTTATGAGGTTAGCGATGAGTTGTCAAAAATTGTAGAGAACTCTTTTGGAAAAGAGTTTGTTGAAAATAATTATATAGATTTGCAAGGAATAAATAAAAAACAGTTAAATGATTTAGGAATAAAAAATATAGAAATTTCAAATATTTGTACAAAATGTGGAGATAAATCATATTTTTCATATAGAAAAGATAAAAAAACTGGAAGATTTGCTGGAATAATTATTTTGAAAGATTAACTATAATCAATAAAATGGTAAAATCTAGGTTTTAAGTTTTAAAGATTGGATAAAAATGGAAGAATATATACTAAAAATTTCTACAAAAGATGAAAAGGGACTTATTTATAATATCTCTAAAGTTCTTTTTGCAAATAATTTAAATATTAACCAAAATGCTGAATATGTAGATGAAGAGACAAATGAGTTTTTCATGAGAAGTTTAATTAGTGGAAAAGTTATGGAAACTATTTTGCAAAAAGAGCTAAAAGAGGTTTTGCCAGATGGTGCAAAAATAACTTTAAATAAAAATACAAAAAAAGATGTGGTTCTTCTTGTTACAAAAGAGAGCCATGTTTTGGGGGATTTACTTATAAGATATAGTTCAAATGAGCTAAATGCAAATATCAAAGCAGTTATTGGAAATCATGAAGATTTAAGAAATTTAGTTGAGAAATTTGATATTCCATTTTTTTGTATAAGTGCTACAAATTTGAGTAGAGATGAGCATGAAAGAGCAGTTTCTCAAAAAATTGATGAGTTTAATCCAGAGATTATAGTTTTGGCAAAATATATGAGAATTTTATCTTCACAGTTTGTAGAAAAATATGAAGGAAAAGTTCTAAATATTCATCACTCTTTTTTACCTGCATTTATTGGAGCAAATCCATATAAACAAGCGTTTGAAAGAGGAGTTAAGATTATTGGAGCAACTGCACATTATGTAACAAATGATTTAGATGAAGGTCCGATTATTTTTCAAGATGTTGTAAGAGTTGATCACTCATATAGTTGGGAAAGTATGCGAAATGCTGGTAGAAATGTCGAAAAAATTGTACTTTCAAATGCTTTTGAATTACTTTTAAATGACAAAGTATTTATTCATAAAAATAAAACGGTGATTTTATAGTGTTTAATATAGTACTTCATGAACCAAGAATGCCTGGAAATGTAGGAACAATAGGAAGAACTGCTGTTGCTTTGAAATGTAAACTTCACTTAATAAAACCTTATGGTTTTGGAGATATCACTGAAAAAGAGGTACGAAGAGCTGGACTTGATTATTGGAAAGATTTAGAACTTTTTGAGTATGAAAATATAGAGGATTTTTGGGTAAAAAATCCATTTTCTTCTAGACATTTTTTTGCTACAACAAAAACAACTCAAGCCTATTTTGAAGCAAAATTTGAAGTAGGGGATTATATATATTTTGGAAGAGAAGATGCTGGACTTCCACAATATATTTTAGATAAAAATAAAGAGAGTTGTATAACAATTCCAATGGCAAAAATTGCAAGAAGTTTAAATCTTTCAAACTCTGTATCTATAATTTGTTATGAAGCTTTAAGACAAAATTATACAAATTTTGAGACTATTTAAATGAAAACAGCCAATACAACAAGAGATACTTTAATCTTAGGGTTTGCAATTTTTTCTATGTATTTTGGAGCTGGAAATATTATTTTTCCACCATATTTGGGATTAATTAGTTCTAGTGATTGGAAAATATCTTTTGTTGCATATTTTTTAGCTGATATTGGATTTGCTACAGTTGCAATGTTTGCTTTACTTAAAGTTGGAGGAAATGTAGATAACTTAACTTCAAAGTTGGGAGCAATAAATGGAAAAATACTTATGGCAATCATTATTTTATGTATTGGTCCATTAATAGCACTTCCAAGAACAGGAGCTGTAACTTATGAGATGTTGATAGTTCCATATTTTGGAGCTAGCACTTTTAACTCTCTAGCTACATCTATAATTTATTTTGGTTTGATTTTGTTTTTTACATTAAGACCAACTTCTATGATTGAAATATTAGGAAAAGTATTGTCTCCTTTGCTATTTTTATCTTTAATTATTTTAATAATAAAAGGAATTTTCACACCAATTGGAGAGATATCACAAAATACTACAAATGATAGACTGTTTTTTGATGGACTTCTTTTGGGGTATCAAACTTTAGATATTTTAGCAGCTTTGGCATTTGGAATTATTATTATAAAAATACTAAAAACAAAAGGTTATACAAATAAAAAAACAAACTTTAAAATAGTTGGATATGCATCTTTAATTGCTGCTTTTGCAATTATGATTGTATATTTTGGATTGACATATCTAGGGGCAACTTCTAGTTTAGTTTATGAAACTAATATTGAAAAAGTAACACTTTTAAATAATATAATATTTCAAGTTTTTGGAAGCAATGGAGCTATTATTTTAGCATTTGTAGTATTTTTAGCTTGTTTTA
>JAGOHQ010000120.1 GCA_017996075.1 Aliarcobacter sp. | reverse complement strand
TGTGCTTAGTTCCAACACCAATAGGAAACCTTGAAGATATTTCAAAAAGGTCTTTAAAGGCTCTATTGGAAGCGGAACTAATTTTTTGTGAAGATACAAGAGTCACAAAAAAACTTCTAAATCTTTTAGCTCTTAAATATGAGTTAGATTTTTCACAAAAAGAGTTCAAATCTTTTCACTCTCACAATGAAAAAGAGATATTAAAAAATTTAACAAAAGATACTTTTACTAAAAATGTTGTTTATTGTAGCGATGCTGGTATGCCTTGTATTAGTGACCCTGGTGCATCTTTGGTTGATTGGTGCATACAAAACGATGTAGAGTATGATGTAATTCCTGGAGCAAATGCAATTTTAACAGCTTTTGCTATGAGTGGTTTTACAAGTAGTGAGTTTACATTTTTTGGTTTTTTAGATCATAAAGGAGCAAGTCGTGCTTCAAAACTAGAAGAGGTTTTAAATAGTTCTAGAGTTGGCATTTTATATGAATCACCTCATCGACTTTTAAAACTTCTTGAAGAATTAAATAAAAAAGAGCCAAATAGAACAATATTTTTAGTAAAAGAGATAAGTAAGTTTTATCAAAAAACATATAAAAATAGCGCAAAGAATCTATACGAAGAGTTAAAGAGTATTGAAGTAAAAGGGGAATGGGTTGTAGTAGTTGAACCAAAAGAGAAATTTGGTTTTAATCTTGAATTAGATGATATTTTACCGCTTGATATTGCTCCAAAAATAAAAGCAAAGTTAATAGCAAAGCTTACAGGTGCTAGTGTAAAAGAGATTTATCAAGAATTATTGGATAAAATCCAAAATTAATTTAAACGAGAAAAAATGATAATATACGGAAAACAGATAGTTTTATATGTGCTTGAAAAACACCAAGATTTAATAGAAGAGATTTTTTTATCAAAAGAGATTGATAGTAAACTTTTTTCAAGATTTGCAAAACTAAATAAAAAAATTCACAAAGTAGATAACCAAAAAGCTCAAGCTTTAGCAAAAGGTGGAAATCACCAAGGGCTTATTTTGAAACTTAGTGATTATCATTATACACCTCTAAAAGATATAAAAAATATGAATTTTATCTTAGTTTTAGATGGTCTTACAGATGTAGGAAATATTGGAGCAATTGCAAGAACTGCTTACTCTTTAGGAGTTGACGGAATGATTGCAGCTGATATAAAAACTATAAGCAACTCTGGAACTATAAGAACTAGTGCTGGAGCTTTGCTTGATTTACCTTTTGCAATTCATCCAAGAAGTGTAGATTTAGCAAGTGAGCTTATAGATGCTGGTTTTACACTAATAGGTGCAACAATGGATGGAGTTGATCTAAAAAAATATGGAAAAATCGAAAAAACTGATAAAGTCGCAATAATTTTAGGAAATGAAGGTGCTGGAATTAGTCCAAAAGTTGCAAAAAAATTAGACCTAAAAGTTTCAATAAAAATGGAACACGAATTTGACTCTTTAAATGTAAGCTCAGCAGCTGCTATTTTAATTTACAATTTAAAAAGATAAAAAGGAAAATATATGAAAAAACTACTACTTATAATATTTTTATGCCTAAGCTTAAATGCAAATATAAATCAAGCTGTTTTAGGAATAATAGGAAGTAGTGATTTCAATACTCATAGAAATTTGATTAATACTCTTTTTAAAAATCAAAGCTATTTTTATACAAATGGGAGTCTTGATTATGCAAAAATTTCTCAAACTTTACAAAACAACAATCTTTTAAAACTTTCTTTAGGTTCTACTCAAACTATTGAAGCAACTTTTATATTTAACTCAAACCCAAAAAAATCTTTTAAAAATATAAATGATATTTTAAAATCAATAGGTATACAAAATTTTGTAACAATAAATCAAAGTGTCTCAGAAAATCAGCTAAAATGGAGTATAAAAGTACAAACAGCAGCCGCCATAAACCCTCTTCGATTATCTCAAGAGCTACAAAATACAAATTGTAGGGTTGTTGATATAAAAAAAGAGGGTAACAATAAATGGAGTTATTATATTGACTCAAAGAAATCTTCTATTTATAAAGCTGAAGATTTAGTTACAAAGGCTAGTGTGTCATTAAAAAAACCAGTTAAGCCATATATTTTGGAAATTGCAAATACAGATGCAATCAAAATTGATTCAAATATTGGAAATAACTGGTATCCAAATATTATTTTTTATGATGATAGTTTTAATGTAATTGATGTTTTTGAGAGTGAGAGTTTGCATAAAAATCTTAGAGTTGATATTCCAACAAATACAAGATTTGTAAAAATTGATGATTTTTATGCTTTAACAAATATAAAAAATGGTTTAAATATTACTAAGGAGTAGTAAAATGTTTGACGAAATTGAATTTGAAAGAATGAAAAGACTTCCAAACTATGTGTTTGCGCAAGTTAATGCTATTAAAATGGAAGCTAGACGAGCTGGAGTTGATGTAATTGACTTTTCTATGGGAAATCCAGATGGAGAGACTCCAAAACATATTGTTGATAAACTAAAAGATGCAGCTAGTAAACCAAAAAACTATGGTTACAGCGCTAGCATTGGAATATATAAATTAAGACTTGCTATTTGTAACTGGTACAAAAGAAAATATAATGTAGATTTCTTAGACCCAGATAAACACGCTTGTGCAACAATGGGTTCAAAAGAGGGTTATGTTCATTTAGTTCAAGCTATTGTAAATGTTGGAGATGTTGCTGTTGTTCCAGATCCTACTTATCCAATTCACTCATACGCATTTATGCTAAATGGTGCAGCTATTCATAAATTTGAATTGGTATTTGATAATGAGTTTAAAGTAGATGAAGAACTTTTCTTCAAAAATCTTCAAAAAACAATTGATGAGTCAATTCCAAAAGTAAAATATGTAGTTGTAAACTTCCCACACAATCCAAGTTGTGCAACTGTAACACCTGAGTTTTATACAAAACTTGTAGAGATGGCAAAAAGAGAGAGATTTTATATAATCTCTGATATTGCTTATGCTGATATTACTTTTGATGGATATAAAACTCCTTCTATTTTCCAAGCTGAGGGTGCTTTAGATGTTGCTGTTGAGTGCTTTACATTAAGTAAATCATATAATATGGCTGGATGGAGAGTTGGTTTTATTGTTGGAAATGAAAAACTTGTAGGTGCTTTAAAAAGAATAAAATCATGGCTTGATTATGGAATGTTCGCACCTATTCAAATAGCTGCAACTGTTGCACTTGATGGTCCACAAGATTGTGTTGATGAGATAGTTGCTAAATATGAAAAAAGAAGAGATGTTATGCTTCAAGCATTTGCTGAAGCTGGTTGGGTTATGGATAAACCAAATGCATCTATGTTTATTTGGGCAAAAATACCTGAAAAAGCTAGACATTTAGGAAGTTTAGAGTTTTCTAAACAATTACTAAGAGAAGCTCAAGTTGCAGTTAGTCCTGGAATTGGTTTTGGGCATTATGGTGACCAGTATGTAAGAATTGCTTTGATTGAAAATGAAAAAAGAATTAGACAAGCTGCGAAAAATATCAAAAGATATTTAAAAACATTAGAATAGGATAATTAATTATGTTGAAAGTTGGAATTATTGGAGTAGGAACAGTTGGAACAAGTGTTATAAATATTTTAAGAGATAATAAAAATATTATTACTGCACGAGCTGGAGTTGAAATTGTTCCTACTATTGGAGTAGTTTCAAATTTAAATAAAAACAGAGATGTTCAAATAGAGCTTACTGATGATGTTTCAAGAGTTTTAGAAGATGATAGTATTGATATAGTTGTTGAACTTATGGGTGGAATTGAAAAACCTTATGAGATAGTAAAAAGAGCTTTGGAAAATGGTAAAGCAGTGGTTACTGCTAATAAAGCTTTACTAGCGTATCATAGATATGAGCTTCAAGAACTTGCTGGTGATTCACCTTTTGAATTTGAAGCAGCAGTTGCTGGTGGAATTCCAATAATAAACGCTTTAAGAGATGGTTTGAGTGCAAACAATATAAAATCTATTCAAGGGATTATGAATGGAACTTGTAACTATATGCTTACAAAGATGATAGATGAAGGTATCGCTTATGATATTATCTTAAAAGAAGCTCAAGA
>JAGOHQ010000005.1 GCA_017996075.1 Aliarcobacter sp. | reverse complement strand
TAACATTATGCTGACATTTACTTATGAGATAAAGAGAGTCTGTAGGGTTTAAATTTTCTGACACAAAAACTAATTCACCTTCTTTTTTTAAATCTAAAAGATTATTTTTACACCATTCTATATCATCAGAAAAAACAAAAATATTATTTTCATCTTTTTTTAAATTTAATTTATTTACTATATATCTAACTCCATTTATAAAATAGTCTTTTGAGATTAGACCGTGATACATTCTAGTCTTTATGTTTTCTACATAATCTCCTCTTCTTATGTTAATAGATATGGAATTTTTTGATTCTTTTATTTTATCAAGAAAAATTTTTGCTTCATCAGTCTCATTCCTATCTTCTATTTTATTTTTTAAAGTAAATTCTTTTCTTATTATTTCCTCTATATTTTTAAAGTATTTTTCTGATTGCCAAAAACCAATAAAATAGCCATCTCTTTTTGGATTTAAATATTTTTTATAAAAAACATAAGATGATTCTCTTGTAATTTTTCTTATTATTTTTTCTTTTAAATAAGCTAATTTTGAAGTAGTGTCAAAACTTATATTTAAATCTTGATTTATATTAAATTTATCTAATTCATACCCTCTCAAAGTATCACCTTTTATTAGTCCATTTTTATAAAAAGACAAATCTAAAAGAATATTTTTTTTTGTATTTTCTTTTATACTTCTAGCCAAAGCATATTGAAACATTTGATTTCCGAGTCCAGCTTGGATTTTGATCTTAATCATAAAAATTATTTTTTAACAAACCAAAAACATCCACAAGAATAAACTTCTTTATCTGCAAGCTTTGGATCAGCATTTAATATCAAGCCTCCGTTTTTTGAATATTCAGGTATTAATGAAAATTCTTTTAATTCAAAATCTGAAAAATAAGAGATTATTTGATTATAAGAATATATTCTATGAGCATTAAATTCTATTTTAGGACTACCTAAAGGTACTACAAATAAAAGATTGCCATCTTTAGCTACAATTCTTTTTAATTCTGAAATAGCTTTCAAATCTCCTTCTGGATCTATAGAATCTCCATATCTTCCAAGACCAATATGTTCCACAGTATGCATACAAGAAATAGAAAAAATAGAATTTGTTTCAAATGGAAGATTGAGTAAATTTCCTTCAAGACTTTTCAAGCCATTTAAATGAAGATCTGCTGGTCTATAATCATAAAAATCTACATCTATAAAAGCTGAAACTATTCCAGAAAAATATAAACTTGATGAAATATCAGTATGCTTGATTGGGTTTATTTCTTTCACTTTTCTTGCAGCCCAAGATGTATGATATACATAATGTCTATCAAAACCAGTTTTTATTGTCTTATCTTTTATTTGCGGATAAAAATCTAAAAAATTTAAACTAAATCTTTTATTTTTATCTCTACTTGAATAAATAAGATAGTCATATAAAATGAATGGAACCTGTATAATTTTTATAAAAAATTTAATTGTTTTTTTCATATATAAATTTTAATTATTTTTTTCTATAATATTAAAAGCTGAAAATATATTTTCTAAAGCATTTTTATAAGTATATTTCTTTATCATTTCTTGTTGTTTTAAAACTAAATTTTTATATTCTTTTTCATTTAATTTTAAAACCTGCTTTACCATATCTTCCATACTACCTTCTATATTGCAGCCATTTAATATTTCATTAAATTTTTCTACATTAGAAAATCCAACTTGGCCATAAGATATATTTTTAAACATTCTACAAGGAAGATAGTCATGCTTAACTTGCCAAGCTCCAGCAATTGCAGGAGAGAGTCTAGATAAACGAATAAAAAAAACATTCATCCAATCTGGAACAAATCTGACTTTTAGAAACTTTAAGTCAAATTTTTTAAGAACCATTTTAAATTCTTCTATAGCTAAAAAATTACCTTGATTTAAATTATCATTCCATACAGAACCTACCCAAAAAATAAATTTATTTTTTCTAAAAACTGGTTTTTTAAATTCATAATCAAGTAAATCTGTACCCCAAGGCTGAAATAATGTTTGTTTTTCTAAATTAAAATATACTGCAATATTCCAAATTTCATTACCTTTTAAATTATCAAAATCATTTTGATATTTTTCTAAATGAAGTAAGTATTTCTTGTTTATTTTTTCATAAAAAATCTCTTTTACATTGTGAAGACAATAATATACTCCTTCTGTTATTGGTAAATGATAATCTTCTATTTTAAATTTTTCTGAGACCATTTTACCGATAACTTCTGAAAAAATTACAAGATCTCCACTTTCAACATATTTAGCATTTTTTTTTTCATCTTCTAGCCACAATACTTCATATCCTAACTTCTTAGCATTCTCGTAAAAAGCTTTATGTATAAAGCGATGTGTATGCCATCTATTACGAAGCCCCCATACTACTATTCTTTTTATCTCCATATAAACATATTATATCTTAATTTATTTGATATCAAAACTATACAAAATTAATTAAAAATTATTTAATATTTTTCCTATAAAAAGACTTTAAATGAAAAAATATTTTTTTAGGCAATAAGACTTTGAAAAAATTATCAATAAAAGGAGTGATGTGTATATATAAAAATAAAAAATATTTTATTAATCCGGACCTTAAAATTTTATATTTTAATCTGCCAAATTTTTCTTTGTACAGGTATGAATATGGAGATAATAATAAATATTTATACCAAATATCTTCACAAGATCCAGAAAATAAATTATTCCAAGGTTTTCCTGTGGCATAATGAAAAATACTTGTATGATCTATTTCTTTTTTATTTGTATAATTAAATATTCTATTTAAATTTTTAGCATTAAAATTAGTTATGTGATAATTGTTATATTTTTCTTTTATTGTTTTTATTTTTCCATCAAAAGCCACATTTATAACATCTTGATCTACAGAAATTAAATTTGATCCTATTTTTTTTATTATCTCTAAACTTTTTTCATAGCCAATAACATATCTAGATTTATTTAAATCAAATAATATTACTCCTGCTTGAAAATAATCACCACCACTCTTTAATCCTATCAATTCTCTAAAATTACTAGAGCTATATGGAAAAGCTCCTAGACAATAAGAATTTAAATTTAAATAATAAAAATCCTTAATATTTTTATCCACTATAATGTCGCAATCTAAATATAATATCCTATCGAGATTTGTTGGCAACAATTCATTGAACAATAGTCTATAATAAGTCTCTTTTGACCATCTAAGAATCGGGACATTGTCATAATAATGCTCTGCCACATCAATTAAAAAAATGTTTTTATTATATTTTTTAAATAAAATTTTTAATAAATTTTTATTTTCTTCTGTAAAATCATTTTGTAAAATATAAATATCCGTTTCTTCATTTTTGTGATTTTCTAGTATAGAAGTTATACAAACCACAAGAGGTAAAATATAATTATTATTAGCAGATAAAAGAAAATTCATATGATTGGACTATTTTATCGCTCTTATTAATGACCTTCTAAAATAAGGCTCTTTAATAACTCCGTCCCAAATAGATAACATATACCCCTTGGTATATTTTGTATCGAAATTAAATTTTTCCAGTTCTTTTCTTAGAATTACTTCATCATTATATTTATGATAAGTTGCCATAACTATTTTCATATTATCATTTTTAGACAAGATATCTCTAGCTCCTTGTATAAAATCATATTCTGCTCCCTCTATATCTACTTTTATAAAAGTAGGTAATTCTTTATTTTCAAAAAATTTATCAATTGTAATATTTAAATTATCTATTTTATTTGAAATATATTTATTTACAATTTCAACTTTTTCTTTCCATGGCTCAAATGTTAATTTGAGAGCGTCTATTAACTGAGGATCTGTTTCAAATAAATATACTTTTTTAGCCTTATCTACAACAGATAAAGAAAAATCTCCTTCTGCAGCCCCAAGATCTACTACAATATCCCCTTCTTTTACATCAAAAGAATTATCTAAATACTTATGCGGAGACTCTTCGTCTTGAACCAAAATTAAATTAGTTAATATCCTTTTCATTTCTTTTTCAGAAGAAGAATTTTTAAAATAAATCTTTTTATTATTAAAATAAGAATATTTGAATCCATTATTTTTATCTGTAAATAAATCAACATTGTAATCATCGTATTTTTTAATAAAATCATAAGGAAATAAGTTAAAATTGTTATTTTTTAAAAAAGAAAAAACCTTTTGTTTCTCCAAATCTAGATTGTCAAATCCTATTTCATTATAATATTTAATGGCCTTTTTTTTAAAAAGATACATTTTATAGGTATTTTTTATACCTAATACAAAATTAATTATTTTTTTACTAAAAAATAATTTTATAAAAAATTTAATTTTTGATTTTATTTTAACAAAAAATTTATCCATAATTTTAATTAATATTATATTATTTTTTTATAAAAAAATCATCACACATAATCCTGGCCACATGTTTATAACCTTTTCTTTTAAGAAAATTCCTTATTTTTTTGTTTCCAAATTCTGATCCTATATATTTACCAATAAAAGGAATCCATTTAAATCCTATATCATTCTCAATTTCTATTACTTTTATATCCACTTTTGAGAAATCCACACTTTCTAAAACACTCATCTCATAACCTTCTACATCTATAGATAAATAATCAACTTGTAATAAATTATTTTCTAGTAAAATATCATCCAATCTTCTTTGTTTTTTAACTATTTGAGTTTGTTTTATCTTAGAAACTTTATTAAAACCTTGTATACCAGATAATCCATGTTCACTTTCATCTCCTTCTATAAAAATAACATCTTTATTTACTGGACCTACTACATTATCTAAACATTTAGTCTTTCTATTACCTATCCACAAATTTCTCAAATTATCTTGTGGTTCTAAAGCTAATCCAGACCAACCATTTTCTTCAAATAAAAAAGTATTGTTACAAATAATTGGATGATTACCACCAACATCTACAAATATTCCACTTTTTCTTTTGTTAAATAAAATATTAAAAACATAAGAGTCTTGTCCAAATTGACTGTAAGTCTTTTCAGACTTTGGCAAATTCTCTATTTGATTTACAAGATAAATACTTTTATCAAATAAATAAATCTTTGTTAAAGAAAACATTATTTTTTTCCAAATTCTTTTTATAAATTTTCTCATAAATTATATGCTAATTATAAGCTTTTTCAACTTCTCTTCAATAACATTTATACTGTATTCATTTTTTATCATTTCTATATTTTTAAAAACATGATTACTTATCAGTTCTTTGTCATCTAAATATGTATTAATATTATTTGCTAATTTTTCAAAATCATAAACATCATGAAATAATGCTTTATCTTTAAAAACGCCAATAAAAGACATTATATTTGGCAAGCAAAGGCCTAACCCACATAATGCAGCATCGTAAACAGCTACACACTGCCCTTCATCTAAAGAAGAATTTAAATATAATAGATTCTGATTAAGCTTTTCTGCTAAAATATCATTTGGTAAAAATCCTTGCAAAATTATACTATCTTTATTTTTTGAATTATTTATATAATTAGATATATTTTTATCCCACATATTTCCAATTATATTTAATTTAATATCTAGTCTTGATAATTTTATTAAATCAAAAGCTTTTAATATAGTAAGTAGATTTTTCTTTTCTGTAATATTTCCAAAATAAACAAGATCTTTTCTTTCTAAATTATCTATTTTATAAAAAACTTTTTGAGAAACAATTAATGGTACTATTTCAAGTTTATTTTCATTAATACCTTGCTGTAATAAAAACTTTTTCTCCTCTTCATTGTTTAATCTAATCTTTGTAAAAAATCTATATACAAAATTTTGAATTTTTTGTTTTTTAAAATTAGATCTTTTAGGTTGAGTATGTGCCATAAATATTGTCTTCTTTGCTATAAAAGGAACAATAAAAGATTGCCATTCATAACTATTAACATAAAATAAACTATTTGTGATAGAAAATTTAATTAATAAAAATAAAAATTGAAAAATATTTCTGTAATAAAATACTTTTGTATCTTTATCAAAATTTGGATCTCTTTCTATATTTTTGAGATCATCTTTTATGATAACAACAGTAGAAAAACCTAAAGACTTAGCTTCTTTTAAAATATGTAAATGATAATTTTCTTCTGGAGAAAAATCATACATATGTGTAGAGTAACCCCAAATTATAGAAACAAAAATTTTCTTCATATTTTTACTCTGCTTTTAACATTAAGAAATATACTGAATTATTTAAAAACCTAATAAATATTGCTACTAATATTGCACCGAAAACCCCAAAATACATAGAACCAAAAAACATAGCTAATAAATTAGTCGCTAAAATTGATATCTGAATTATATTCATTAATTTTAACTTTCTCTTTTCTAAAAAATAATAATATGCTGGATAAAAAGTCACTGATAATATAGATATAGAATATATGACAGCATAATGATAAGAAAATAAATATTTTGCAAATAAAATTTTATAAACAAAAGGTAAAGCGATCATAGAAGCTGCCATCAATATAAATGATACTAAAAAGTACTTTTTAAATAAAGAGCGCACATAGATTGCTTTATTATTAACTGTAATATTATTCTTCGTCATGTTAGACAATGTGAATAATACTTTTGAAGTTGGGGCTATAATTATCCCATAGACAAAATCAGCAAAAGTTATAGCAAGAGAATATATAGCATTACTCTCAGCCCCAAGTCTGTTAAAAACTATAGCTCCACTTAAATTACCACCAAGATTTGCAAAAATATTGTTAACAGAGAAAGACAAAGATTCATTTTTAAAGTCATTTTCTGTTTCTTTGTCTATTTTTAAATTCTCACTTCTAACATAATCTAATTTTTTAACCACATATTTAAATGCTATAAATCTAAACATAAACTGAAATAAATACATTGTTCCAAAAACATAATAAAGATTATGAGTCAAATAAGCTACAAATATTGAAGGAAAAAAAGAAACAAAATAATTTAGAATATTCAAAAAAGCATTTAATTTAAAATCTCCCCTTCCAGAAATACCTACAACATAAAAATCATAAAGATCTACAAAAAGATGAGAAAATATAGTAACTAAAAATAAAATACCGAAAAATTCATTGCCATTTAAAAAATAATAAATTGCTATAAAAAATGAGATTATAGCAGGTATCCATCGTAATATTTTTCTATATTTAAAACCTATATAAAAAAAAATATCTTGCCCTCTTTGTATATTAAGAGAAGCTATACTGTAAAAACCAGTCAATCCAAAAATTGCAGCCACACTATAAATCGATAATATGTATTTATAATATCCATAATCAGAAATTGATAATATTCTAGCCAAAAGCACTGTAGTAATGAGACTCATCGGAGCAATTATTAATTGCTGTAATAAGAGCCATCCAGCGCCATCACGAGTAAACTTTTCTTTTACAAACACCTGGCCTTTAGCTTTATATTTTGTAACTAATTCTTGCATAAATTATAATCATTCTAACATGCTTATTCTAATCCTAAAAATTCATTTTTAAGCTTTGAAAGATGCGCAACTCTACCATATCTACTCATACCTACACACATGCCAAGAGCGATACTTTCAAAAATTAAATGAGATCCTCCGTGACTCATAAAAGGAAGAGGAACTCCTGTGACCGGTACAAGACCTATATTCATACCAATATTCATAGAAGTCTGTACAATGAGCCAAACAGAGACTCCTATCATAAAAAGAGCTTCAAAATTAGAATTTGCCTTTAGACTCTTTTGAGAAAGATTGAATATTATTATTAAAAATAAAATAAATACTAAAATTCCACCAAACATTCCCCATTCTTCTAAAAATGAAGCAAATATAAAATCTGTCTCATGCTCTGGCAAAAATCCTAATCTTGATTGAGTGCCATATCCAACACCTTTTCCAAATATTCCACCAGATCCTACAGCGACTATAGATTGATAAGCGTTCCAACCTGATCCGCGAATATCATTTCCTGGATTAATAAAATTTAAGACTCTATTTTTTTGATAATCATGAAGAAAAAAATTCCAACCCAATACAGCCAACACAAAGCCTGTAATAAAAAATACCGCCATATGTTTTTTAGATAATCCAGAGACAAGAATCATGCCAAACCAAATCATTGTTAAAATGATACCAGTACTAAGATCAGGCTGCAACATGACAAGCATTGTTGGAATAAGCATATATATAAGTGAAATGATTATGTTTTTTATATTTGCAATATCTAAATGTCTTTTTGAAAAAAATTTAGCAAATAAAATAATAAGCACAAGCTTCATAGGTTCTGATGGTCCAAAAAAGAAAGATCCTAAATTAAACCAACGAGCACCTCCTTTTGCTATATGTCCAAAAACAAATATAAAACTAAGAAAACTAATCAAAAATATATATAACGTAATCACAAGATATGAATTTTTTAAAAATCTCATATCCATAAAGGAGAAAATAAAGAAAAAAAAGACAGAAATTCCTATCAACAATAATTGTCTCCAAAAAATAGAATTATCAGAATCAAAAGGAGCCATTGTGACCAATCCAAAAATCATCAAAGTAAAAAAACAAAAGAAAATTACCCAATCCCCTTTCTTGAAAAACTTTATAAAATCAAATTTAAGATTTTCTAAAAAATTCATGCTTTATTTTATATAAGTATATGGAGTGACTATAGAATAGACTTCAATCTTAGGATCTTCTACAGAGATAACTTCTCTCCATGTAAAGAAAATATCTTTTGAAGATCCTGCTGATACTTCTTTTATCAGAGATTCATTTACAGCTATAATATTGCGATCTCCATCATAAATTATTACTCTCACAGGGACATTTCTAAAATAAGCTTTAGAAATATTTTTTATATTTATTTCTAATTGAGAAATACCATTCAAATCTTCTTTAAAATCTGTACTTTCTATTTTAAAGAAAATATTTGCAAAAGCAGAATCTTGAGATTGCCAATTTTTATTTTCAGAAATTTTTAATATTACATTAGTAATTTGATTACTACTAGATAGGTCTATTGGTATATTTTGAACTATTATTGGAAATGTCTGACCCAAAGGTATAGTTGTAGATCCAGACACTGTCTTTATGATAGATCCAGCTTTGTCGTAAACATAAAAAGTATAATCTATACTACCATCTTCTGTGTCTCTATCTTTATTTCTATTTTCTAATAAAGCTACTAAATCATAAAGATTTCCACCTGATGGTATAGCTTTTACAGTTTTTACAGTCAGAGGTAAGACTTCTGTGACACAAAGAAATTTACAAAAGCCACCACAGTCAACACCTTTTTCATCTCCATTTTCTTTATTATCAAAACATGTAGCAGACTTATTGAAATAAGGGTATACAGTATAAGCAGACAAGCCTAAAATAACTACTACAAATAATAAAATAAAAAGCGCTCTCCTGCTTTGTCTCCAATTAGAATCCATAAATACATTTTATCATATAAAACAAATACCGCAAAAAGCGGTATTTGTTTTATATTTATTTTATTATTAGAATAAAATACTTTATTATTTTTTAGTAAAATCATCCTCTATCTTACCAATAACTCTTCCTGCAGCATCTTTTCCACCAAGTCCGAAAGCTAATCCAAATGCTAAAGCAAGTGCTGCTACGATACCAATAAATAAAGCATTAGCAAATACTGATATGATACCTAATTGATTTAAGGCTGCCAATATTCCTGTAAGCATTATAGAATATTTTGCTATTGTACCTGCAAATAAAACTTTTAATCCAGCAGTCCTAGCTGATCCATCTATGGCTTTTTCAGCTAAATTTGCAAAAACATTGGCTATTATAAGTATAAATCCTGCTATAAATACAGAAGGAAGATATCCTAATATACTTAATAAGAAAGAAGAAATATAATATAGACCAAATATATTTGCTGCAGCTAAAGAGAACGCGACTATAACTGACCATTTAATTAATTCTCCAAAAAAAATACCAACAGAAACATTATGACCACTTCTTTTAGTTATGTGATTTAGGCCTAACTTTCCAAATAAATGATCTACCTTAGTAATATCAAAAATATGAACAGTAGCTCTACCTAAAATTAAACCAAACAACCAACCTGCAAGTAATATAACGATACCTACTATAAAATTAGGAAGAAAAGATACAACTCTTATAGAAACATCAATCAATTCTCTTCCTAATACATCTACATATTGTCCTAACATAATTTTATAATTTTATTATTTATTCTAATAAATAAAGATTTTACTTTATATACTTAAATTATATCATTATAAAAATATGTTAAAAATTTTTATCCACAAAAAATATTTAATTTGAAATATAATTTTATATTTCACTTGCAAATTTATCTATAACTACTATTTTTTTACCTTCTAAAACTAATCTTAAAAATCTATCAAACATCTTGTATCTATAATTATATTCTTCTACATCCATTATCAATACTCTTATCTTAGAAGCAAATAATGAATTTAAATCTAGTAATGCTTTATGCATCTCTTTTGGTTTTATATTATCAGCGACTATTAAGATATCAACTTCTGTATCTGTGTCATTTAAAAATAATCCTGTAAAATAAAATAATTTAATTCTACCTATCTTCTTTAATTTATCTATGATTATTTTTCTATTCATATTTTCAAAATCAAAGACTAGAGAATATAAAGCTTCTTTGTGTTCGAAATCTTGATTTAGTTTATAACTAGAGCCACCTTTTGTGTGATTATTTTTTATTAAGAATTTAGACAAAGATAAAAAAGCTAATTCCTTTTTTAATTTATCTTTTCTTATCCTTGTACCTTCTTCTACATCGAGAAGACTAAATGAATTATTATTATTTGCAAGAAAAAATCTAAGAGTCTTTAGTCTTATATCACCACTTTCAGATTGAAAAATTTTTATTAGAGAATCCATATATTTAAAAAATCATTAAGATTTATATAAAAATACTAACATATTAGATTTTAAAAGAAAATATTGAAAAAAATAGAAAGTGTGTTTAATAAAAAGACTCTCTAAAATAAATTAGAGAGTCTTTTTATTGTTTTAAGAGTATTTTAAATTACTTTAATGATACTTTTGCTCCAGCTTCTTCAAGAGCTTTCTTTAGAGTTTCAGCATCCTCTTTCTTTACATCTTTTTTAAGATCAATAGGAGCTCCGTCTACAAGGTCTTTAGCTTCTTTAAGACCAAGTCCCAAAGATTCTTTAACTACCTTCATAACGGCGATTTTTCCTTCTCCTGCTGCTTCAAGATGAACAGTGAAAGATGTTTTTTCTTCAGCTTCTGCACTTGCACCTCCTGCTGGAGCTGCTGATACTGCTGCTGCAGATACACCAAATTTCTCTTCAATTGCTTTTACTAATTCATTTAATTCAAGTACTGACATAGCCTCGATTTTGTTTAACAAGTCTGCGTATTTTTCCATAATTTTATTTTAATTATTAACTAACTGATAATGTTTTATTATTTTTTCTTTGCTACTTCATTTATACCAATAGCCAATCTTTGCATTGGAGATTTTAATAAGAAAGCAATTTGTGAAAGAAGAACTTCTCTTGAAGGAATTGTTGCTATTTCCATCATAGATTTTTCATCTTTGAAAACTCCGTCAAATATTCCTCCCACAATTGAAAATAAACCTTTGTGTTCTTTTGCAAAATCATTTGCAATTCTTGCTGGAGAGAGTAAATCTATTCCTGCAATAACGGCCATTTCTACTTCCACTTCTGGTTTATCGCCAGAGATTTTTTTAGTATCAACAGCTCTGTTCCAAAGAGTTTTTTTAACCACATTGTAAGAAATACCTTCTGCAAAAAGATTTTTTCTTAATAATTCTGTATCTTTCACTGAAAGACCCTTGAATTTTACATAAACGAAAGTCTTTGCTTTATCTAGAATCATAGAATATTTTTCTATTAATTCAGATTTTTGATTTTTATTTAAAGCCATAATATTTTGATTTTTATAAAACTAAAATTCCTAAACCAAAGTATAGGAATTTCAGGTAAACGCTAAAGCTAATAAAAGCTTTTTTAGTTCGACCTCCAAAGGTTTTTATTTTAAGAATCTTTATATTTGATTCACCTTTTTCTTTGGTTTACAAATAAGAATATAACATAAAATCTAAATTAAAGCAAAAAGAAAAAGCCTAAAATCTTAGGCTTTTTTGTCTTTTTTGTCTTTTTTGTCTTTTTTTTAAATTAATTTTAAATTTTATGAGTAAGATGCCAATAATTACACAAATCGCAATGATACTCACGGACTCTTTGTCCTTTTTTGTTTAAAAAATTTCTTATTGTTTCTACTGATTTTTTATAATACAGACCTTTGTTTTTACAACTTGCATCTATTTTATATTTTTCATTTTCTTTTATTTTTTCTTCATCTTCTAAAATCTTTTTTAGAAGAGGTAAAATTTCTGTATATTTACCTATTACACTTTCCTCTTCCATTTTAAAATATTTAAAAATTAAAAAATTACTTGTTTATCTTATTTAACTATATCATTTTATAAATATTTGTCAAATATAATAATAAATATTAAAAGTGAAAAAAATAAAAACCCCTTGATAAATCAAGGTGTTTTTATTAGAATATTTTGAATTGCTTCAAGTACTCTGTTCTCCCGAAAAGCTACTCTTGCGAAAAACGCTACCATCGCTGAGTGAAATCTTCACGATCCAGTTCGAAATGGGATGGTGTGTTACCTTTCATCTGAATCGGGAGAACAGAGTACTCGAAATATTACTTTCGAGTATCAAAATCCTATTTATAGATATAATTTGGTTTATAGCGGAGTATCAAACTTACCTATTTTATTAGATAAATGCGTTTAATACCCCACTATTAGTTTAATGATAATTATTATCACTATTGAATTCTAAAAATTAATTTAAAAATAATTACAAGAATTAAATAAAAAATAACTTCTAGAATTCAATAGTGATTTTGTATTGATAAAAATATTTTCAATAATGATAAACATATTTCTTGATAAGTGCGGGTTATTAGTAATCCTTGACTGAACACATTGCTGTGCTTACATCTAGATCCTATCAACGTAATAATCTCTTACGACCCTTATAGAATACTTATCTTGGAGTTGGCTTCGTTCTTAGATGCTTTCAGAACTTATCCATTCCCGACTTGGCTACTGGGCGGTCCAGCTAGCGCTAGAGCCCACACACCAGAGGTCAGTTCATCTCGGTCCTCTCGTACTAGAGACAAATCTCCTCAATATTCCAAGCGCCTGCAGTAGATAGGAGACCAACCTGTCTCACGACGGTTTGAACCCAGCTCGCGTATCTTTTTAAATGGCGAACAGCCATACCCTTGGGAGCTTCTCCACCCCCAGGATAAGATGAGCCGACATCGCTGTCTGGTTCTAATCTATCTTAAATCTCCTATTGCACGTGTGACGAAACACGTATCTTCCCACATTACTGTGAGGATTGGACTATATCTTCATCCTAAAATTAATTAGGAGTTTAGCGTGTAGTCTCTGAGGGTTCTTCATATTTATTTCTAAACTTAGAAGTCTTCCCTGCTGATCGTCCTGCGTATATTTTGTTTTTAAACTACTCAGCTTATCTTTTCAGATTACTGTTTGAGTCAAATTATACTATTTTGGCCAGGAGTTCCAGCATATAGCTAAATATTTTTTATAGTGCATTACTGCCCTAGGCACCCCGATGTATGTTTGTTCTTAGAACTTGTAACATAAGTTAAGGTGCCGAACTCCGCCGTCGATATGAACTCTTAGGCGGAACTAGCCTGTTATCCCCGTGGTAGCTTCTATCCGTTAATCCTCAACCGCATCTAATGCGAATTGTCGGTTCACTATGTTCTACTTTCGTATCTGCTCGACATGCCCGTCTTACAGTCAAGCCAGTTTATGCCATTACACTATCGGCACGGTTTCCATTCGCGCCTAACTGACCTTAATAAACCCCTCCGTTACTTTTTAGGAGGGTACCACCCCAGTAAAACTCCCCACCAGATACTGTCTCTCAACGTTTTTTCCGTTGAGGTTAGTGTTTATCAATTTAAAGATGGCTATTTCACTGTCGAGTAGATGTAAGCCGAAACCTACAACATCAAACCTCTGACCACTATTCTACGCAATAAATTAATAAACACAATACCAAGCTAGAGTAAAGCTCACGGGGTCTTTTCGTCTATCTGCAGGTAGGCGGCATCTTCACCGCCATTGTATTTTCACCGAGCTACTCCCAGAGACAGTTCCCCAGTCATTACACCATTCGTGCACGTCTGAACTTACCAGACAAGGAACTTCGCTCAACTGTTCCTTTAAAAGTTGGACTCTATCTTCACCTTTATCTTTCGATAGTCAGGTGTGTGGCGTTGGTCTCTTGTTAACCACATTTGACCGCATTAATATTTCTAAGATGCGGGGTAGCTTAATCGTGTAATGAATTTAAAACTTGTTTTCTAAAACTATTCACGACCTATTTTATCGTCCCAATCATTCCGGACATAAAAATTAATTTATATCCAGAACCTTAGGACGATTATAGTTATCGCCGACATTGACGGGGGCTTATATCAGTCAGCCACATTCTGACTTCATTGAAATAATCCTATCTATTTTCTAATAAATTAAAAAATAGAAGAAAATTTTAAAAAAATTTTCAGATTAGATCATTAAAGTCAGAATGTGACCACCAATATTTAACCTTCCCGCATTGGTCAGGTGTCACCCCATATACATACTCTTACGAGTTCGCATGGAGCTGTGTTTTAGATAAACAGTTGCCAGAGAAACTTTCGCTGCGGCCCATATTGCTATGGGCAAGCCTTATTGCTAACTTACGGCTGCTTTTTTGCCTAGTTCCTTTGGGAGAAATCACTCGTTCGCCTTAGTCTTCTCGACCTGAATACCTGTGTCGGTTTGCGGTACGGATCCATATAAACTTAAAGTATTATTTATGTGATTAATAAGTCATAGATAACTAGACTCATTAATCACAAAACAATATCTACTATTCAGTAGATGTAGAAACTTTTCTCGGCACCGTGCTCGTCTACCTTGACTTGTATTGCTACAAGCTTCGCTTCATAACTTTCAGTATTCTAGAACTGATTTACATGCTCTAGCTAATCATTACAAAGACCACAATCTGATAAGTGGCGTAAATTACAACAATGCGTCATTCCATCACATTTATACGGAGTAAAGGAATATTAACCTTTTGTCCATCGCATTCGGCGCATAGCCATCTGCTTAGGCCCGACTAACCCTTCGCTGACAAACATTGCGAAGGAAACCTTATTCTTTCGGCGTGGGGGGATCTCACCCCCATTGCGGTTACTTGTGCCAACATTCGTACTTCTTAACGCTCCACGGTGGGTCACCCCTTCCGCTTCAACGCAGATAAGAACACTCGTCTACCGATTGAACAAATAAATGTTCAATCCC
Source organism: Aliarcobacter sp. (assembly GCA_017996075.1). Lineage (GTDB taxonomy): Bacteria > Campylobacterota > Campylobacteria > Campylobacterales > Arcobacteraceae > Aliarcobacter. Next base: position 779 of record JAGOHQ010000005.1, on the reverse strand, counting down.
TAAACTTCGGTGATATGCTTGAGTCCCGATCATCTGTGGCGCAAAGTCTCTCGATGGGTGAGCTGTTACGCTTTCTTTCAATGATGGCTGCTTCTAAGCCAACATCCTCATTGTCAATGAAACTTCACATCCTCGCTTACACTTAGCATATACTTAGGGACCTTAATTTTAGATCTGGGCTGTTTCCCTTTTGACCGCCGGAGCTTCGCCCCCGGAGTCTGACTGCCAGACTATTAACCTTTAGTATTCGGAGTTTGATAGGTGTTGCCGTATTTCTACTAGTCAAAACCTTCCAGTGCTCTACCCCTAAAGGGACCATCTGACGCTATTCCAAAAAATATTTCGACGAGAACCAGCTATTACCGAATTCGATTAGCTTTTCACTCCAACCCACAAGTCATCCAAAAGAGTCGCACAACTTACTGGTTCGGGCCTCCACCTGTCTTTCGACAGGCTTCACCCTGCTCATGGGTAGCTCATCCGGCTTCGGGTCTGTATTGTTGAACAAATTTTCGCGCTATTAACACTCGCTTTCGCTAGCGGCTCCACAACTTTATGCTGCTTAGCCTAGCTCGACAATACAACTCGTTGGCTCATTCTTCAATAGGCACGCTGTCGAGGTACAAGACCTCTTCAACTCCTTGTAAATATAAGGTTTCAGTTCTATTTCACTCCCCTCACCGGGGTTCTTTTCACCTTTCCCTCGCGGTACTAGTTCACTATCGGTCTCAAGGAATATTTAGCCTTACCGGTTAGTTCCGGCAGATTCATCCGAGCTA
>JAGOHQ010000004.1 GCA_017996075.1 Aliarcobacter sp. | reverse complement strand
CATTTTTTAGCTCTTTTGCTAAATCTTCTAAAGTTTCTAAAGCCATATTTCGCCTTTTAAATATTGTAAAAGCTGTATTATCTCAAAAAATGGTATAATCCCGACTTAAAAAAATATAGGTAAGCAAATAATGATAGAAAAAGAGATAAAAACACAAAAATTTATAGTTAAATATTTTACAGAGATTATGATAAAAGGTGATAGAGCAAAAAAACAGATGCTAAATCAACTGCTAATGAATTTACACAAACTTTCAAAAGATATTTCAAATGATATAGTTCTAAAAAAGTTTTTTGATAAAATTGAACTAGTTACTCCTTTAGAATTTTCTTCAGTTTTAAAAGAGAAACTACTTCAAACACCTGGAATTGATCAAGTTTTAGAAGCTATACAAATAAATGATATGGATAGTTTAGATAAGATAAAAGTTGAAGTAAACAAATATATGTCAAATGAGATAGTTGATAAAACATTTGTAATACGAGCAAAAAGAGTTGGAACACAAGATTTTAAATCTATGGATATTGAGCAAACTGTTGGTGGTTATATGCTAGCACACAATAAAACTAAAGGTGTTGATCTTAGAAATGCTGAAGTTACTATAAAACTTGAGTTAGAGCACACTAAATTAAATATTATTACACAAAGATATAGTGGATTAGGTGGTTTTCCTCTTGGTAGTCAAGGTGAGATTTTATCTTTAATGTCAGGTGGATTTGATTCAACTGTTGCTTCATATTTATCTATTAAAAGAGGACTTAAAACACATTTTATATTTTTTAATTTAGGTGGAATTGCTCATGAAATAGGTGTTAAACAAGTATCTTGGTATTTGTGGAATAAATTTGCTTCAACTCATAGAGTTTCGTTTATTACTATTCCTTTTGAGGATGTTGTAGGACAAATTTTTAAAGACATTAGCCCATCTTATATGGGAGTTATGTTAAAAAGACTTATGATAATTGCTGCGGAAAGAGTTGCAAAAAATATGAAGATTGATGCTTTAATAACAGGTGAAAGCGTTGCTCAAGTTTCAAGTCAAACATTAAGAAACTTAAGTTTAATAGATAGTGTAAGTGATATTTTGATTTTAAGACCGCTAGCTATGATGAGTAAACCAGATATTATTGATATTGCAACAAAAATTGGCACAAAGAAATTTGCAGAAGCAATGCCTGAGTATTGTGGAGTTATATCTCAAAATCCTGTAACTGCAGGAAGTTACGATAGAGTTGAAAAAGAGGCAAAGAATTTTGATTATACTATCTTAGAAGAAGCTATAAAAAATGCAAAAATCAAAAATATTGATGAAGTTTTAGATGATGTTTGTGAAGTTGGGACTTTAGAAGTTGTAAATAGTGTTGGTGAAAACGAAATAGTAGTTGATATAAGACAAAGTAACGATATATTAAAAGCCTCTTGTGAAGTTTTAAAAATACCATTTTATGATTTAAAAAAAGAGTTTAAAAAATTAGATAGTTCAAAAACTTATCTTTTATACTGTGATAAAGGTGTTTTAAGCCAACTTCATGGACAATATTTAAAAGATGAAGGAAAATATACAAATATAAAGGTTTTTAGACCTTAATATTTGTATATAACTCCTAAATCTCAATTTCAATCCCAATAGGACAGTGGTCACTTCCAAAGATATCATCTAAAATATAAGCATCTTTTACAAAATCTTTTAAATCTTCACTTACATAAAAATAGTCAATTCTCCAGCCAACATTATTCTCTCTTGCATTTGCTCTATAACTCCACCAAGAGTATTTATCTTTTATATCACCATGTATTAGTCTAAAAGTATCAATATATCCATGATTTAAAAATTTTGTTATCCAATCTCTCTCCATTTTTAAAAAACCACTTGTATTTTCATTTGCTTTTGGACGTGCAATATCAATTTCTGTGTGAGCAGTGTTTACATCTCCACAAACAATTATTGATTTTCCATCTTTTTTTAAATTTTCACAATGATTTAAAAATCTATCATAAAATTCCATTTTATATTCAAGTCTTTCCTCTTTACTTTGACCATTTGGAAAATATACATTAAAAAATGCTATATCTTTGTTTCCTAAATTAAAATGAACTTCATTTATTCGTCCTTCATCTAAAATATCTACACTAGGACAAGTGCAATCAAAAGTAGTTTTAATATCTGAAAACAGTGCTGTTCCGCTTCTTCCTTTTATTTTTGATTCGCTTGCAGTTTTAAAAGAAAACTCTTTATTAAATATTGTATTTGGTATTTGATCTTTTTGTGATTTTGTCTCTTGAACTCCTAAAATATCAATATTGTAATCATCTACCCATTTTAGAGCCTCTTTTTTATCAACTGCTCTGATACCATTTACATTCCAAGAGATAAATTTATATGTTTTTGTCATTATTTTCTAATTTCCTTTATATCTTTTTTTTCATCTTTTATTAAGTTTGATGGCTCTTTTGGTTGAATTGGTGCTGTTGGTTTATTGATACCAATATTTTTAAAATCTTTATTTGATAAACTGTTTTTATCATTTAAAAGATTTTCACTTTTTCCACCGTGCATATCTATTTTTCCACTATAATTTTTATTATAGTTTGAATCTGCAAATAATAAATTTGATAAAAATATAGTAATAATAAGCAATAATTTCATATTTTTTCCTTTTTTTTAATTCAAAGTATAACTATATTTCAATAATAAAGGGTTTATTTGGTATTTTACAAAATCTTTTTATTGGAAAAATATATATGTCAGAATTTATTGCTATTTTAACTTCAACAGAGATTATTTTAGGAGTTATTACTTTTTTAACTTCAGTTATTGCAGCTGTTGTAGGAATTGGTGGAGGAATGATGCTAATAGCGATTTTACCATCATTCTTACCTTTAAATGCCCTTATTCCAGTTCATGGACTTACTCAAGTAAGTAGCAATATAAGCCGTGCTTTTTTTGGTTACAAAGATATTCAATATGAAGTAATACCAAAGTTTTTAATAGGTTCAGTTTTAGGAATAGGTTTATTTGCAGGAGTTTTGAGTTTTATTTCTTTGGAATATGTTCCACTTTTTATTGGAGTTTATATTTTGCTTTCACTTTGGAGTGAAAAATTTAATGAAAAGATTAAAAGATATGAAAATTACTATTTAGCAGGTTTTTTTCAAACAGGACTTTCTATGGTTGTTGGAGCAACTGGACCACTTACTATGACTCTTTTGTTTAAAGATTATGAAGATAAAGATAAAGTTGTAGCAACTGGAGCTGCTTTGATGAGTATAACTCATTTACTAAAAGTTGTTGTTTTTATCTATTTTGGTTTTGTATTTTTTGACTTTATTTGGATTATTGTTGCTATGATTTTTGGAGCTGTTTTTGGAAGTTTTGTTGGAACAAAAGCAAGAAATCTAATAGATGGTAAAAAATTTACAATTATTCTAAAAACACTACTTACAATTTTAGCTATAAAACTTATTGTAGATATTATAATAAAGGTAATTTAGGAGTTTATTTTTTTAAACTTCTATTCATTAAAAAAATTATCGCTATAATGCAACAAAAATTTAGGAATATATATGTCTGAACTTATTGATTGTCCAAGCTGCAATAATAAAATTTTATCAAGAATGGGTACAATTTGCCCAAATTGTAGTTATACAGTTGGTTATTTTAATGGAGAGAAAAGAAGAAAAGGATATGGAAAACTTTTTGCACTTACAATATTTGCACCATTTTTCTCATTTTTTACACTAGTTTTTGCTCAAATTAATTTTTATAGTTTTATTTTAGCCGTTATTTTGGCAATTTTTTTAGCAATTAAATCTTGTCCTATAAATTTTAAGACTGTTTTTGCTACAAATTTTGAAAAGTTATTTTTTTGGAATATTTGGATTTTATCAAATATTTTTTTAAGTGTTATTATTTTTAATATTATTTCAAAAAGCATATAAGAAAAAATCTATTTTTTAGATTTTTTCTTATTTTTCCACTCTTTTTCAAACTTTTGTCGTTTTGTAAAAGATAGATTTTCTATAAAAACATGCCCATCTAAATGTTCCATTTCATGTTGCCAAGCAACAGCCAAGAAATCTTCACACTCCATAGTCTGTTTTTCTCCAAATCTATCAAAATACTCTACAACAATATGCTTTGCTCTTGTAATATCTTCATAAAAACCTGGGACACTAAGACAACCTTCTTGATATACTAATTCTCCATCTTTATGAGTAATTTTTGGATTTATTGCTTCAATCAAATCATTTTTATCTTGAATATCTTCTTCATTTATAGGATTTATAATTAAAACATTTAATGGAACTGCTATTTGAATAGCTGCTAGTCCTACACCAGAAGCCGCTATCATAGTTTCATACATATCATCCAAAAGAGTGTGAAGTTCACTATTAAACTCCTCAACATCTTTTGATTTTGTTCGAAGTAATTTATTTGGATATGTAATAATCTCTCTAATCATAGTTCTTCTTATTTATGTTTTTCAATAACTTCGTCTATAAGACCATATTTACAAGCTTCAGCTGCACTCATAAAGTTATCTCTATCAGTATCTTTTTCAATAGTTTTTACATCTTGTCCAGTTTGAGATGCCAAAATACTATTTAAAGTATCTTTTAGTCTTTGAATCTCTTTTGCCTGAATTTGAATATCTGTTGCTTGACCTCTAGCACCTCCTAAAGGTTGATGAATCATAATTCTAGAGTTTGGAAGAGAGTATCTCTTTCCTTTTGTACCTGAACTAAGTAAAAAAGCACCCATAGAAGCAGCTTGACCAATACAGATAGTACAAACATCTGGTTTTATATAGTTCATAGTATCAAAAATTGACATCCCTGAAGTTACAACTCCACCTGGAGAGTTTATATATAAATAGATATCTTTTTCAGGATCTTCAGCTTCTAAAAATAGAAGTTGAGCCACCACAGTTGAAGCAACTGCATCGTTGATTTCACCACTTAACATGATAATTCTATCTTTTAAAAGTCTTGAATAAATATCGTAACTTCTCTCTCCTCGACCTGTTTTTTCAACTACATATGGTATATAACTCATTTTCTATCCTAAAATTATTTTTCTAATTTCTCATCAAAAAGTTTAGAGATAACTTTCTCTTCAATAATTGACATTTTAATTGCAGGTAAATATCCAGCTTCTTGGTATTGCTTAATAACATTTTGCGGATTTTGACCCATTTGAAGTGCTTCAAAATATAAAAGTTGAGTAACTTCTTGATCATTAACTTCAATACTCTCAGCTTTTGCTAAAGCATCAATAATAAATGTAGCTTTTACAGAGTTTGTAGCATCTGCTTTTAACTCTTCTTTAATCTCTTCTATTTTAGAAGGATTCTCTTTTAGCTCATTTATCTCAGCTTCGCTCATAGATCTTATTTTACCATTTAATGCAAAATTAATCTCTTGCTCAACTACAGTTTTTGGTAAAGCAAAATTAATTTTTTCAACTAAAGTATCCAAAAATGCTGGTTTTAATTCTTCTCTATAATAAGTTGCTTTTTCAGCTGCTACCATTTGCTCTTTTATTTTTTCTCTTAAAGTATCAATAGTTACATCTTTTTCATTTGGAAGCATTTGTTTTGCAAATTCATCATCTAATTCACCAGCTTTTCTCTCTTGAATTTCATGTAAAGTTACTTTAAATACAGCATCTTTTCCAGCTAAATCTTTTGCTTGATAATCTTTTGGGAATTGAACAGTAATATCTTTTTGCTCTTCATATTTCATACCAATAACTTGCTCTTCAAATCCTGGAATAAATGAACCTGAACCTATTTGAAGTGGGTATTTTTCAGCTTTTCCACCTTCAAATGCTACACCATCAACAAAACCTTCAAAATCGATCACAGCAAAATCACCCTCTTTTGCAGCTCTTTTTCTAGTAATTTTTTCTAATGGTGCTGATTGACTTGCAATCTCAGTAAGTCTAGCATCAATTTTTTCAATTCCAACATCAATAGCTTTTACTTTTGGAACTAAAGATTTATAATCACCTAGATTAATTTGTGGTTTACAAGCTACTGAAATTTCTAACTCAACACTTCCATTATCTTTTTTTTCAAATTTAGAGATACTAGGCTCTCCTATTAAATCTTCATTTTTAACATCAAGTTGTTTTAAACCTTCATCTAAAACTTTTCTAATAGCCTCACCTTGTGCATCTTCAATTAATTTATCTGCATATCTTTGTTTTACAACCGCAACAGGAACTTTTCCTTTTCTAAATCCTTGAACATTCATAGTTTTTGCAGCTTGAGCAGCTACTTTATCTAAGTTTTTTTCTATTAACTCTTTTGAAATTGTTGCTTTAATCTCAACATTTGCTTCATCAACTCTATTTGCTTTAAATTCCATCAAATTTACTCCGAATTTTAATTTTAGCAAATATTTTATCTAATTTTTAATAAGGATTTTCTTTAAGTAAGTATTTTGTTTTAAAACAAAAGATTAATAATCTTTTGTTTTTCTCATTTGAAGTAACTCTCTTTGAACAGAGATATTTATATCTTCATTTGCATCAAAATTTAATGAGTAGTTTCTACCATCATAATCAACAGAATTTAAAATTATTTTCAAAGCTTCAAAACGAGCAAGCTGTTTATCATCGCTTCTTATTATATGCCAAGGTGCACTTCTAGAAGTTGTACGTCTAAGCATCTCATATTTTTTCTCACTAAACTCATCCCACAAATCTTGAGCTTGCATATCAACTTCAGAAAACTTCCACTGTCTAAGCGGATCTTGTATTCTTCTATCAAATCTTCTTTTTTGCTCCTCTTTTGAAACAGAAAAATATAATTTAATTAAAATCATACCTTGTCGTACTAAGTCCTGCTCAAAATTTACAATATCTTCCATAAAAATTTCATGCTCTTCAGGTGTACAAAATCCAAAAATTGGCTCAACCATAGCACGGTTGTACCAAGATCTATCAAATAAAACCACCTCTCCACCTGTTGGAAAATGTTCAATATATCTTTGTAAAAACCACTGATTTCTTTGTGTTTCAGTAGGTTTACCAAGAGCTACAACTCTATAATGTTTGTTATTCATATATCTTGTAATTCTTCTAATAGCTCCACCTTTTCCAGAAGCATCTCTTCCTTCAAAGATAATAATCATTCTTTTATTCTCTTTTTCTAACCAATCTTGAAGTTTTATTAGTTCAATCTGATATGGTTTTAAAGATTGCAAATCATATATCTTTTGAATACCTTCGATTAAATCTTCATTTTTGAGTTTTTTATAATCACCTAAAATAGATTTTAGATAACTATTTTCTTCTTTTAATTTTTTTAGCTCATCATTATTTGTGTTGTTACTTTTTGATACTGATTTTGCAACTGATTTTTTATTATCCTTAATTTCAACTTCTTCTGAGTTTTTAAAGATAGAAGCTTTAAATTTTTCAATTAAATTAATCGCTGTTGCTAATGTTATTTTATCTCTCTTTTCATAACCCAAAACTTTAACATATCTTTTTTTGTCATATTGAAATCTTGCAATATATTTTTTACCAAAAATTGGGTGTTCATCTTTTGAAATATAAAGACCACTATGAGTTGTTATGTCAAAGTCATTTAAATTCATTTATCTCTCCCGTTTTCTCTTTTTTCTTTCATCTTTTCTATTTCAACAGCACCGTTAATTACTATCTCTCTGTCGATTTTTGTTATTTGTTCATCTTTTGTTTTTTTACTATAATCAATTGTGCTTAATATATGTCTAATACAATTTAATCTAGCACTTTTTTTATTATCACTTTTTATAACAGTCCAAGGTGAAATTGGTGTGTGTGTTGACATTAACATTTTATATTTTGCATCTGTATATTTATCCCACAATTTTTGAGCTTCTTCATCTATTGGTGATAATTTATACTCTTTTAAAGGGTCTATTTTTCTTTTTTTAAATCTTTTTTCTTGCTCTTTTTTAGATACAGAAAAATAATATTTAAGTACTACAATTCCTGATTCAACAAGCATTTTTTCAAAATCAGGAACATCTGTTAAAAATTGTTTATACTCTTCTTTTGTACAAAATCCCATTACAGGCTCAACTCCTGCTCTATTGTACCAACTTCTATCAAATAGCACTATCTCACCAGCACTTGGAAGATGTTGTATGTATCTTTGAAAATACCATTGAGTTTTTTCTACATCACTTGGTTTTACTAAAGCTACAACTCTAGCTCCTCTTGGGTTTAAGTGTTCTGTTATTCTTTTTATAGTTCCGCCTTTACCAGCTGCATCTCTTCCTTCAAATATTAATAATACTTTTAAACCTTTTTCTTTAACATAATTTTGTAATTTTATAAGCTCAATTTGAAGTAATGAAAGTTTTCTTTGATACTCTAAAGTATCTTTTTTGACCCATATTTGAACTTTTGTTTTACCATTTTCAACTTTTTCTTCTAACTCTTTTCTAGGTCTAGTTTTATCTAAACCATGAGCTATATCTTCTTCTGTATCAATAACTGCACCCTCTTCAAATGCATTTCTTATTAAACTTCTATCTCTCCCCATATTTTCTCCTAGATAATTTTTTTATCAAGATAATCTTGATTTGTAATCATTATAACAAAAGTTTTTTATAACTTTATAAGAGTTGTCCTTATTTTTTATAATAATTGATGGTAACTTTATACCGTTAAACGTTGTAGTTTTAACCATAGTATAATGAATCATATCTTCTAAAATGATTCTATCCCCTACTTTTAAAGGTTCATCAAAAGAGTAATCTCCAATAATATCTCCAGCCAAACAAGTATTTCCACCTAATCTATATGTATATTTTTTCTCAAATGCTACTGCACTATTTCTAATCATTGCACGATATGGCATAGCTAAAGTATCAGGCATATGAGCTTCGGCACTTGTATCAAGAATTGCTAAATCCATTCCATTATTAACAATATCAAGCACAGTTGCCACTAAGTAACCAGTTTGCCAACCAATTGCTTCACCTGGTTCCATATAAACTTCAAGATGAGGATATCTAGCTTTAAAATCTTTTAAAAGATTAATTAATCCCTCAACATCATAATCAGCTCTTGTAATATGATGCCCTCCTCCAAAATTTACCCATTTTAATTGAGAAAAATATAGAGAGAAGTTTTTCTCAAAATTTGCCAAAGCACCTTCAAGTGCATCTACATTTTGTTCACAAAGTGCATGAAAATGAAAGCCTTCTAAATATTGTAGCTGTGATTCATCAAAATTTGCTTTTGTAATACCAAGTCTTGAATTTGGAGCACAAGGATTATATAAATCTACTTCAACACTTGAATACTCAGGATTTAATCTAACGCCCAAAGATACTTTTTTAAAAGCTTTATCTTTGTATCTTTTTAGTTGATTAAATGAGTTAAAAACTAGATGATTTGAGATAGATATAATCTCATCTATCTCTTCATCTTTGAAAGCAGGACTATATGTATGAACCTCTTTTCCAAACTCCTCTTTTGCTAAAAGTGCTTCATGAAGACCAGAAGCACAACAACCTTTAAGATATTTTTTACATAGATCAAAAGTTGAATGCATAGCAAAACCTTTTAAAGCCAAAAGAATTTTAACTCCAGTTTCATCTTGAACTCTTTTTAAAAGTTTTAAGTTGTTTTCTAAAAGTTCCTCTTCACAAACATAAGCTGGACTTGGAAGCTTATCAAAGCTATCAACTACTTCATAATTCTTATTCATAATTATTTCACATCAAGTTCAAGTATTTTCCAAGGAAGACCTTGAGTCATTAGCTCATCCATAAATGGTTTTGCATCAAACTCTTCAATATTAAATACACCTTTGTTTTTCCAAATACCTTTATAAAGAAGTTTTGAACCAATCATTGCTGGAACTCCTGTTGTATAAGAAACTGCTTGTGCACCTGTTTCTCTATAACACTCTTGGTGATCACAAACATTATAGATATAAACTTTTTTTGGTTTTCCATTTTTAATTCCTTCAATAATACATCCAATATTTGTTTGTCCAACTGTTCTTGGTCCCAATGATGCAGGATCTGGTAAAAGTGTAGTTAAAAATTCAATTGGAGTAATCATCATTCCTTTATGCTCAACTGGTTCAATTCCTAACATTCCAACATTTTGTAAACAATTCATATGTTGAATATAAGCATCACCAAATGTCATAAAAAATCTAATTCTTTTTAAACCTTTAATATTTTTAGATAAAGATTCTAACTCTTCGTGATAAAGTAGATATGAAGCTTTTACTCCAATTTCTGGATAATCATGGTCAACTCTAATTTCAAGAGGTTTTGTTTCAATCCACTCTCCATTTTCCCAATATCTTCCATTTGCACTTACTTCTCTTAAATTAATTTCTGGATTAAAGTTTGTTGCAAATTTGTATCCATGGTCACCTGCATTACAATCCATAATATCTATATAGTGAATTTCATCAAATAAATTTTGTTGAGCATAAGCACAAAATACTCCTGTAACACCTGGGTCAAATCCCGAACCTAATAAAGCCATAATTCCAGCTTCTTTAAACTGCTTATCTCTTTCCCATTGGAGTTTATACTCAAATTTTGCTTCATCTGGATGCTCATAATTTGCAGTATCCACATAATCAACTTTACATTTTGTACAAGCATCCATAATTGTTAAATCTTGATATGGTAAAGCTACATTTAAAACTAATTTTGGATTAACTTTTTCGATTAATTTTACTAAATCTTCAACGTTATCTGCATCAACCTTTGCAGTATCTATCTTTACACCTTTATTTTTTAAAATATAATCTGCAATAGCATCACATTTACTAAGTGTTCTAGAAGCTAATGTAATTTTTTCAAAAGTATCAATATTAATTGCACATTTTACAGTTGCAACTTGACTAACTCCACCTGCTCCAATTATTAAAATTCCTTTTTTACTCATTTTTAAAACTCCAATATTATTATTTTATATTTTGATTATACAATTTTAAAATAAAAAAATTGATGAAATAAATTAAATATTGTATTTAGTAACCATTTGATTACAAAATTAAATCTATTTTAATTTTATTAATATACAATACGGTTTTAAATTGGGGATGACTTGGTATCGATTAGAGCAGTGAGTATAAGTTGCATGTCGGCCTGAACATGCCGTTACGCGGTTCATTTTTTTTAGACGCAAATAATACTAATTACGCTCCAGCTTACGCAAAAGCTGCGTAAGTTTAACAACTTACTGACTCGGCCTTTGCGGCCTTGAGTCTTTGGAGACTGGCACTACAGATTCTATCTATGTAGGTAAATGCTGGTTCACAATAGATAGATTATCTTTGAGGGATTGATTGAACTTTGAAGAGAAATTCCAAATCTTAGCTTTATGATTGCCTGGGGAGTTGAGCTGTTGTAAAGTGAAATTATTCAACTCTGCTAAGCATGTAGACGCTTATATAATCTGTTTTAAGACTGCGGTTCGATCCCGCACATCTCCACCATTTTAAAATATAACTCACTTTAACTTACTATAAAAAACCACCATAAAATCACACTTTTAATAAAAATCTTACTATAACTTAGTAAAATACAATTCATTGAAATATACCAACAAAAAGGTATAAATTTTGGTATAACAAAATTCAATCTTTTGAAGATTTATTTAAAGCAGACATAAGTTTTTTTATTTGCATTTAATCTTCTTTTAATTCTTATTTAAAAGATTAACAAATGAAAATCTATCTTTTACATCAAGCTTTAAATAGATATTTTTTATATGCGATTTTACTGTATTTATAGATAATTTTAACTCTTCACTAATTTTTGTATTTGATAGCCCATCTTTTAATAATATTGCTACTTGTTGCTCAGCTTTAGAGAGTTGATTTAAAACATCTTTTTGATTTAAACTATCACTATTTAATTTGCTTAAAATTTCCATTGTTATATCTGGAATTAACCAAGTTAAACCATTGTTTATTGTTTGAATTGCTGATTTTAAATAAATATCATTCATCATACTATTTCCATAACCATGAACACCTAAAAGTAACCAATTTTGAGCATTTATAAGTTTTGGAGTACTCTCTAGTATTAAAATTTTATTTCTATTTTCTAGCAATATTTCAATAGTTTCTTCTTCTTTATCAAGATTTACAGAAGTATTTATAATAATAATATTCTCTTTTAAAGTAAGTAACTCTTCCCTATTTTCTATATTTTTTAAATCATAATCAATAAGACTATTTTTCATTTTCTCATAGTCTCTTTTTAGATTTGTATATAAAGAAATTTTTTTCATACTCAAATACCCCCTATTTTTCTAATGTTATCTCTCTGTAAATGTATATGTTTTTGTTTTTAATATTGGTTTTAAAATATAATCAAGAACTGTTTTTTTACCTGTTAAAATATCAACATCTGCTATCATACCTGGAATAATATACTTTTGATTTTTCTCTTCCCCAATATAGTTTTTTTCAGTTTCAATTCTTACAATATAAAAAGTTTTTTCATCTTTTTCAACTATTGTATCTGGGCTTATATTTATAACATGACCATCAAGTCCACCAAAAATAGAGAAATCAAATGCTGAAAATTTAACAATAGCTTTTTGCCCTTGATATATAAATGCTATATCTTTTGGTAAAATCTTTACTTCAACTATTAAATTACTATCGGTAGGAACTATTTCTAATAAATCTTGAGCTGGTTTAATACTTCCACCAACAGTATTTATATGTAGTTTTTGCACAATCCCATTTGAAGGAGATTTTACAACAGTTCTTGCAACTTGATCACTTGAAGCTAATTTATTTGCTTCAACATCTTTAAGATTATTAATTGCTTCGTTTAACTTCTCTCTTATTGTTGCATCATTTATCTCATTTGTCTCATCTATTTTTTTATTTAACTCTAAAATCTCTGAATTAATTTTATCAACAGATAAAGTAACACTTTGGAGTTTATTTTTAGCATCACTCTCTTCTCTTTGTAACTTTAAAAAATCAACTTGAGATCTAATTCCTCTTTCAACCATTGGTTTAGTCATAGTTACCTCTTTTGAGATAGCTCCAACACTAAATTTCATATGCTCAATAGTCTGTTTTGCATCTTTTAAGTCATTTTCTTTTTGTTTTATCTGCTCTTTTAATATAGATATTTTTGACTCTAACTGCTTTTGATTTGTTATATAAAGTTCATTCTCATTATCTAAAAACTCATTTAATTCTTCGTTTTCACCTTTAGTGTACTCAAAAGGAGCTCGTTTTAACTCTGCTTCTAATCTTTTAATTTGAGCTTGCAGATAATAAGACTTTATCTCATTTGACATAGCCGTACTTGTACCTTTTTCATTTGAAATTCTAACCAATACTTGGTCTTTTTCAACTATATCGCCCTCTTTTACTAAAATCTCCTGAACTATTCCACCTTCAAGATTTTGAACTATCTGATTTTGACCATTTGGAACAACCTTTCCACTTCCCCTTGCTATTTCATCAATTTCGGCAAAAGCAGCCCAAGTAATAAATAAAAATATTGTAATACAAAAAGAGATTAAAACCCAGTGAAGTTTTTTTGATGAGCTAAAAACAACAGCTGAACTTAAACTCTTCATATACTCATAATCATTTTTATTTAGAGGTGTTTTTGGAAGTTTTAGATTATCTTTATCATTGAATAGTTTAAAAATCTCTTTTAATCTATTTATTTCTGGACTATTTAAAAACTCTTTTATCTTATTCATTGTTTTTCACCGCTATTTCCAAGTTTATTTATAATTTCATCTTTTGGACCATCTAAAACTTTAGTACCAAAATTCATAACTATAATTCTATCAACTAAATCTACCATACTCATTTTTTGAGTAACTAAAAGTAGTGTTTTTCCTTCTATTTTACTCATTAAATTATTTAAAACTATACTTTCACTTGTCTGATCCATAGCATTTGTAGGTTCATCAAACATCCAAATATCTGAGTTATTTATTAAAGCTCTTGCAATTCCTACACTTTGTCGTTGCCCTCCACTTAAACCAGCACCTCTTTCACCTAAAGGCATATCATAACCAGCAGGATGCATTCTTACAAACTCATCTGTTCCACTCATTTTTGAACACTCTAACATCCACTCATCATCTATGAATTTATGAATTCCTAAAATATTTTGTTTTATTGTTCCCCCAAAAAGATGAATATCTTGTGGAACATAACTAATACCTTTTCTTAAATCAGCTGGATCAATTTGAGCTATATCTATACCATCTATTAAAATAGTTCCCTCTTCTGGTTCATATAGTTTTAAAATAAGTTTTGCAATAGTTGACTTTCCGCTTCCAATTCTTCCAATAAAAGCAACTTTTTCACCCTCTTTTATAGTAAAACTTACATTTCTTAAGGCATATGATTCACTATTTGGGTATCTAAAACTTACATTTCTAAACTCAATATTTCCATTTAAATTTGTCTTTTTTACAAACTCTTTAGACATTGGTCTTTCTTGTGGTTTATTTATAATATCATCCAACATTTTAAAAGATTGTTTAGTATCTTCATAGTTTGTAATTAGTGAAACTATTTGCCCCATAGGTGCAATTGCACGACCTGATAAAATCATAGTAGCAATTAAACCTCCCATTGTAAGTTGGAAATCTTGAATTAAATAAACTCCAAAAACAACAATTAAAACTGTATTTAATCCAGTTAAAAGACCTGTAACAGTTGGAATAGAAGCAGATATTAGTTTTGATTTAAGACCTTTATTTGCTATTTCACCAGTTGATTCTTCCCAAGAGTACTGAACATTTCCAGCCATTCCTTGAGCTTTTATTGTTTCAATATTATTTAAGCTCTCTATTAAAATACCATTTTTCTTTGCACTTGCTTCATAAGTTGCTTCAATACTTTTTTTAAGTGGGTCTTTTATTATTTTTGCATAAATTATGATTAATATAATAATAAAAATTGGAACTATCACCAAAAAACCACCTAAATATCCAATTACTATTAAAAATAAAATAGCAAATGGAAAATCAATTAATACAGTCAAAGTAGAACTTGTTAAAAAACCTCTTATACTATCAAAGCTCTTAAGATTATTTGCAAAACTCCCAACAGATTTTGGGTGTTCACTTAACTTCATATCTAAAACTTTTTCAAAAATAATTGAAGACATTATAATATCACTCTTTTTCCCAGCCATTTCTAGAAAATAGGTTCTAATAAACTTTAAAATGGCATCAAGAACAAATACAACAACAATACCAATAGTAAAAACAAGAAGTGTCTCTTGTGCATTATTTGGAATAACTCTATCATAAACATTCATAGTAAAAAGTGGAGTTGCAAGAACAAAAAGGTTTATTAAAATTGAAGCTATTATGCAATCAATATAAATATTTTTTGAAACTCCTAAAGTACTCCAAAACCAGTGTTTTTGATTATCAATTGCTAGAGTTTTTTTACCATTATCATGCTCATATTCATAAACTTTTTTAAGCATAAAAGCATAGCCTAAATACTCTTCTTCAAGCTTTTGCACCTCAACCCACTCTTCAAGAGGATCATCAATTCCAGCAAAAATAATCTTTGCTTTTGTTCTATCTTCATTAAAAGAGTCCAAAATACAGCTATTTTCATTTGATAAAAGTAGTATTACAGGAAGTTGTATATTTAAAATATCTTTAATTGGTTTTTCAACAATAGTAGTTTTAAGACCAGCTCTTGCCGCTGCTCTACTAAACATAGATTTAGAACTATTTTTAGAAAATAGAAGCTGATCTGCTTCATTATTACCAAGGGGTAAGCCTTGAAGCAAAGACTCAGCAGAAAACGGCTTATGAAAAAGCCTAGTATAAAGAACTAAAGAGTCCAACAAATTGTCATTTTTACGTAAACTTTTATTTACCATTAACTTGTGTCCTAATTTTTATTTTTTTATTAAAACAGCCTCTATTCTTCTATTAGCCGTTCTTCCCTCTTCTGTATCATTACTCATTATTGGTTCTTCAAAACCTTTTCCAGAAGCTGTAATTCTTGAAGATGGAACACCATTTTGAACCAAAATATTTTTAATAGCTTCTGCTCTTTTTAAAGATAGTTCTAAATTGTATTTCGCACTATTTTTGTAACTGTTTTTATTACTTTCATTTGTACTTTGGCTTGCATGTCCCGTAATACTAGCTTCAAACTCCTCATTTTCTAACAAATAATTAGCAAAAGCTTTAACTTTTTCTACACTACTTTCTATTACTTTATCTGAATCATTTTCAAATAATACTTGAAGATTAATACTATTTGCACAACCTTTTTCATTTACCATTTGACCACTTGGAGTATTTGGACACTCATCAAGTTCATTTATAACTCCATCACCATCACTATCATTGTTTGTATTTGAAGATTTTGGAACATATAAAGCTGCTACA
>JAGOHQ010000003.1 GCA_017996075.1 Aliarcobacter sp. | reverse complement strand
ATTAGCTTTCTACACTTTTTCTCACACGAATATGTAACTCTTTTAATTGAGCTTCATCAACGCTTGATGGAGCTTGAGTTAATAGACATTGAGCTTTTTGAGTTTTTGGAAATGCTATAACATCTCTAATAGAATCAGTTCCAGCAAGTAACATTATCATTCTATCAAGACCTAATGCAAATCCTCCATGAGATGGTGCTCCATATTGTAAAGCATCAAGTAAGAATCCAAACTTTTCTTTTGCTTCCTCCTGACTAATTCCCATTAGTTCAAATACTTTACTTTGAATCTCTTCTTTGTGAATTCTTATACTTCCACCACCCATTTCAGTTCCATTTAAAACAATATCATAAGCAATTGATTCAATCTCTTCTAAATCCTCTTTATTTAAATCTTTTGGCATTGTAAATGGATGGTGAAGTGCTTTTGTTCTTCCATCTTCAACTTCAAACATAGGGAAATCTACAACCCATAAAAACTCATATGTGTCTGCTGGAATAATATTCATCTCATTAGCTAAAAATAGTCTAAATCTTCCCATATAATCCCAAACAGTTTTTTTATCCCCTGCTCCAAAGAATACTACATCTCCAACTTCAAGATTTGTAACTTTTACAATCTCTTCTAAATCAGCTTCACTAAAGAATTTTGTAAGTGGACCTTTAAGTCCATCTTCTTTCATTTGGAAATATCCAAGCCCTTTTGCTCCAAATTTTCTTACATAATCTTCAAAACCTTTCATCTGTCTTTTTGAGAAGATATTATCCCCATTTGGACATCTTAATGCTTTTATTCTATTATTTTTCTTATCTTTTGCAATATCTGTAAATATTTCGTTTGTTGATTTTTCAAAAATATCAATAACATCAATTAAAGGCATATCAAATCTTAAATCAGGCTTATCACTACCATAACTCTCCATTGCTTCACTATATTTCATTCTTCTAAAAGATGATGGAATTTTTTTACCACATTTTGTAAATATATCATAGATTAATTTCTCAGCAACAGCTATAACATCCTCTTGAGTACAAAAACTCATCTCAACATCTATTTGAGTAAATTCAGGTTGTCTATCTGCTCTTAAATCTTCATCTCTAAAACATTTTGCAATTTGAAAATATCTATCAAATCCAGCAACCATTAAAAGTTGTTTGAATAGTTGTGGAGATTGAGGAAGTGCATAAAACTCACCTGCATGAACTCTTGATGGAACTAAATAATCTCTTGCTCCTTCTGGAGTTGATTTTGTAAGAATTGGAGTTTCAACATCTAAAAATCCTAACTCATCAAGTGTATTTCTAGCTTGAATAGTAGCTTTACTTCTTAATTGGAAAATATCAAAAGATTTTTTACTTCTAAGCTCTAAAAATCTATTTCTTAGTTTTATCTCATCATTTACTTTTTCATCATTTATATCAAAAGGCATAGCTTTAGATCTATTTTCAATAATAAGATTTTCTAAAATAATCTCAATTTTTCCAGTCTCTAAGTTTGGATTTTCTAATCCTTCACCTCTTGCTCTTACAGTTCCAGTTGCAATTAAAACATACTCATCTCTTACAGTTTCAGCAACAATTAAAGCATCTTTACAATCTTGTGGATCAGCAACAAGCTGAACTAAACCACTTTTATCTCTTAAATCTATAAAAATAATTCCACCGTGATCTCGTCTGCTATTAACCCAACCAGCAACAGTAACTTTTTGACCTATTAAATTCTCTTTTACACTTGTATTATAATGTGTTCTCAAAATTAAACTCCATTTTCTAAATAAGGGGTGATTTTATCCAAATTTTACTTAATCTCAACAAATCCATACTCTGTACTTTTAAATAGTCTTGGAGTATAAACAGCTTGATTTTCTACTATTTTAGTTGGTATTAAATTATTGTTTCCATTTACTAAATAGTTTGCACCAACCAAAGTTGAGTAATCAACCCATTCAAAATTTATATTTCCACCAAAATTTAAAATCTCATCTCTTAATTTGTTATCAATTTTTTCAATAGAGTTTGCAAGAACCATTTTTTCTCTATCTTTATCTTGAGTTAGCGTCATTAACATAGGATCAAAATTTATTTGAGTAGAAAATATAAACTTTGGATAAATATCATTTGCTCTTAATTGAGACATTATTAGTGAACTTTTTACAATATCTACATTTAAAAATATTGAGCTATTTCTCAATCTAGAATCTACAACAATATTTTTAAAGTTTGTTTCACCACTTTTTATCTCTTTTCTTGCTGTTGTATAACTAACAACATTTTCATAACTATTTTTTAACTTATTTCCCAAATATGTATTTTGATAAAAAAGTACATTTGGACCATCAGAGTAATAACTTAATTTTTTAAGTTGATCTTCATAAGAGATAGAACCAAAAATTAAATTATCGTTTTGAGATAAACTATCTTTTTTTTCAATTAGTGGAAGATAAACCATAATATCATTTAGTGGCATTGTATTTAAATTATTTATTGCGTTTGGAGTATAAAGTGCAATTACTTTTGTAATTCCCTCTTCTTTAACTTTATTAAATGCATTATTTATACTATCAGCACTCTCATTTTGACTATCAATTACAACTAAATCATAATTTGCATTTAAAAATGTCAAATATGCAGCAACTGTATTTATAGAATTTTTTGCATATTTAGATACTAAAGACGATGGATAAACAAAGGCAATCTTAAGATTTGCCTTTGTGCTATCAAATTTTATTTCAGGTTCACTAGATGCTAAAACTTCACTATTATCTTCTTGAGTTATTTCATTGCTAGAACCATTATTGTTTATAATCTCTTCTTGGATTACACTATCATTTGAAATAAACTCTTCAACAACTGTTTTTTTATCTTCCTCAACTTTTTTTACTGGCATATTTTGATTTGGCATTTTCAGTTTTACAACTTTTTGTGTACAACCTGCAAGTAAAAAAGCCATAAAAATTAAAGTAAGTAATTGCTTCAATTTAACTCTCCTCATATAGATTTTTAATTTTTAACATATCAAGATAAGTATCTTTTTTCAAAGATGGATTTTTTAGTAAATAAAGAGGAGAAAAGATTGGTACTAAAATAGCAGAATTAAAGCTCAAAACTTTTCCTCTATTTTTTAAAAAGTCACCACTATTTTTTAACAAATAATCATGAACTCTCTCTCCTACAGCAATAATAATCTTTGGTTTTATAATATCTATTTGCTTTAACAAATAACAATTACAACTTTCAAAATTTTGGAAACTTGCCTCTTTTGTTCCTCTACATTTTACTAAATTAGTAGTATAAACTTCCTCTTTTTTTATTTTTAAGCTACCTTCAATCATTTTTGCTAACATATCACCAGCATTTCCAACAAAAAAAGATCCCAAATCATCTTCACTTTTTGATGGTTCATCACAAATAAACATAATCTTTGAATTTTGATTTCCATATCCAAAAAGTGTATGTTTTCTAGTTTTTGATAAATCACACAAATAGCAGTTTGAAACTGATTTTTTAAGCTCTTCTAAACCATTTGGCAATGCAAAATCACAACTACTATAAAAGTTTATATTTAAGTCACTATGATATTTAATTCCAAAAAGTTTTTGATTATATAGGTATTTTAAAACTTGATTCTTAACTTTATTTGTCATACTTCATTTTACAAAAAATATGCTTTAGTATCAATTTTTAAGAAGATTTATTAAATAGAGAAACTTCTCTATTTAATAACTATTTTTTTCTATGAACAATTCTTCCCTTATCAAGTGAATAAGGTGTTATCTCAACTGTTACAGTATCATTTGGTAATATTTTTATATAGTGCATTCTCATTTTTCCAGATATATGACACAATACAATATGACCATTTTCCAACTGAACTCTAAACATTGCATTTGGTAAAGCTTCAACTACTTTTCCATCAACAACAATTACATCATCTTTTGCCACATTAGCCCCTTAATTTTCTCTATTACTTAAAATAACTGCTCGTCCATCAACTACAGCAACCGTATGCTCATAATGACTCCCTCTTAAACCATCGGCTGAAACAACATCCCAACCATTTTTAAGAATAACAGGGTTTCTATCTTTTTGACATATCATGGGTTCTATACAAAACACCATTCCATTTTTTATTTTTGGTCCAGATTTTGTACCACCATGTTCTAAGTAGTTTGGAATTTCAGGTTCTTCATGTGGTTTTCTTCCAATTCCATGTCCACAAAATCTTACTAGTGGCTGATAACCTCTTGAAGTAATAAAATCTTCAATAGCCTTTGATAACTCTTTAAATCTCATACCATCTTCAATTATATCAATAGCATAATACAAAGCATCTTTTGAACAAGCTATCAGCTCTTCATCTTTTTTAGAAATATCACCAATTGGCATAGTAATAGCACTATCACCATACCAACCATCAACTTCAGTTCCAATATCAAGTCCTAAAATATCACCCTCTTTTAAAACTGTATCGCTTGGAATTCCATGAATTATAACTTCATTTAGTGAAGTACAAACAGCATTTGGAAAACCATATAATCCTTTAAAAGCAGGTCTAGCTCCTAGGCTTAAAATAAATTTTTCGCCCATAGCATCAACTTCTTTTAAAGACATTCCAGCTTTTACATTTTCTTCTAGATATTTTAGTGTTTTTGCAACAGCTTGATTTGCAACAAAAAGTTTTTCAATCTCTTCAGGTTTTCTAAGCGCAATAGACATTTTTATAGTCCAACTGCACTTAAAGTTTGATATTTATTTGAATATTGTTGAGCCTCTATTTTTCTCATAGTATCAATAGCAACTTGAACTACAATTAAAACTGAAACTCCTCCAAAATAAAAAGGAACACCCATTGCTTTTACAATTAACCAAGGAATAGTAGAAATTAATCCCATATAAATAGCACCCCAAAAAGTTAATCTACCAGCAACTGTATTTAAAAACTCGGCTGTACTAGCTCCTGGTCTAACTCCAGGGATAAATCCACCTTGTCTTTTTAAATTTTCGCTTATATCTTTTGCATTAAATGTAATTGAAGCATAAAAAAATGCAAAGAAAACTACAAATAAAAACATAAATAAGTTAAATGTATATGAACTAGGATTCATATAATCAGCTATCATCACTAAATATTTATTTTCACTTCCTTGCAAAACTGTTGCTGGAAACATTAAAATAGCACTTGCAAAAATAGCAGGAATAACTCCACTTAAATTTACTTTAATTGGAATATAGTTCATAACCCTTTTATTTTGGTTTTGCATAATTACTTTTCTTGAGTAAGAAACAGGAACTCTTCGCTCACCTAATTCAACATAAATAATAGCTCCAACCGTTGCAAAAATTACAAGTAAAATACCAATTACCGTTAAGAAGTGCATTTGACCATTATTTACTAAATCGATAGTTCCACCAATAGCACTAGGAATTGCTGAAACGATACCTGCAAAGATAATCAATGAAATACCATTTCCTATACCTCTTTGAGTTATTTGCTCACCTATCCACATTAAAAGCATTGTTCCTGTAAGCATTGAAATAGCTGAAACTGCAATAAATGTATTCATATCAATAGAAATTGCTGCTTGCCCATTTTGACCAGTTAATGAATTAAGACCAATAGATACTCCAATTGATTGAATCAATGTAATAACAATAGTTGTATATCTGATGATTTGCATATATTTTTGCATCCCATCTCTCTCTTTTTTCATTTTACCAAGTGCTGGGAAAGTTGCTGCTAGAAGCTCCATAATAATAGAAGCTGTAATGTAAGGCATAATTCCTAGTGAGATAATACTTAGTCTTTCAACTGCATTTCCACTAAACATATTTACAAGACCTAATGCATTGTTTGCATTTGAATCAAAAAACTCTTTAACTACATCAATATTAACTCCAGGTACTGGCACATATGCCAGTAGTCTGTAAAGAAAGATAAAGCCTAATGTAATAAGAATCTTATTTACTAGATCTTTACTCATACTTATTTTCCAGTAGTTGTAACGTTTTCGTCTTTAATCTTAGCACTTAAATTTTTAGCTGTTGCACCAATAAGTTTTACTTTTACAACAGTTTTTGATAATTTATATACAGTTCTAATTGATTCAACTGTAATTTCTGGTAATTCAGCAATTGCAGTTACTTTTTCAACATTAATTGTATATGGTTTAACTACTCTTGATACAAATCCAACTTTAGGAAGTCTTCTTGCTAGTGGTTGTTGACCACCTTCGAAACCTCTTTTTACATTGTATCCAGATCTAGCTTTTTGACCTTTATTACCTTTTCCAGCAGTTTTACCGTTACCGCTACCTTGACCTCTACCTTTTCTTTTAGGAGCTTTTGTGCTTCCGCAAGCTGGTTTTAAATTTTCTAATATCATATTCTTATCCTTTTATTCTTGCTAAAGCTTCAACTGTAGCTTGTACAAGGTTATTTGGATTATTTGAACCTAAAGATTTTGCAATAATATCTTTAACTCCAGAAAGCTCAAGAACAGGTCTTGCAGCTCCTCCAGCGATAAGTCCAGTTCCTTCTGAAGCTGGTCTTAATAAAATTTTACTTGCATTATATTTGTGTTCAATATCATGTGCAATTGTTGTTCCTTTTATAGAAACTGTCACTAAGCTTTTGAATGCATCATCTAAAGCTTTTTTAATAGCATCTGGAACCTCTTTTGCTTTTCCTGTTCCAAAACCTACTGTACCGTTTTTATCTCCAACAACAACTAAAGCTGTAAATCTGAATCTTCTTCCACCTTTTACAACTTTTGTTACTCTTCCGATTTTAACGATTGCTTCTTGAAAATCTTCTCTATTTACTGCCATCATTAATCCTTATAATTTAATACCATTTTCTCTTAATGCGTCAGCAAATGCTGCAACAACACCATGATAAAGATACCCGTTTCTATCATAAACAACTGTTTCAATACCAGCTGCTTTTAACTTAGAAGCAAACTCAGCTGCAACTTTTGCAGCACCCTCTTTATTTCCACCTAAACCCATAGTTTGTGAGCTAATTGCTGCTAAAGTTCTACCTTCAACATCGTTGATAGCTTGTGCACTAATGTATTTGTTAGATTTAAAAATCGATACTCTTGGTTTTTCAGCTGTACCAAAAATATTAGCTCTAACTCTTTTTTTTCTTTTTATTCTTAAAGCAACTTTTTTTGCTAAATCTTTTTCTCTACTCATAGTTACACCTTATTTCTTAGCAGTTTTTCCGGCTTTTCTAATGATTTTCTCATCAGAATACTTAACACCTTTACCTTTGTACGGTTCTGGTTTTCTAAAGCCTCGAATAATAGCAGCAGCTTGCCCAACTTGTTGTTTATCTGCACCTTTAACTGTAATAATGTTTTTCTCAACAGAAATATCTAATCCTTTTTGGATTTCGAAATTAATTGGATGAGAATAACCTAAGATTAACTCTAAAACATCACCTTTTACAGCTGCTTTATATCCAACTCCATTGATTTCTAAAGTTTTTGTGAAACCTTCATGTAAACCATTAACTGCATTTGCTGTTAATGCTCTGTAAGTTCCCCAAAACGCTGCAGCTTCTTTTGTTTCTCCATTTTTTGTTAAAACAACTTGACCATCTGCAACTTCAATTCCAACTCTTCCATGAGTCTCAACTGTAGAAACATTGTTTCCTTTTTTAACACTAATTAGTGTACCGTTTACTGTTACTTCAATTCCAGCAGGAATTGCGATAGGTTTTTTTCCAATTCTAGACATTATTCTCTCCTACCAAACAGTACAAAGTACTTCTCCACCAACATTGGCAGCAAATGCTTCATCATTTGCAACAATACCTTTGTTAGTTGAAAGAATAATAGTACCGTATCCGTTTTTGAAATTTTTAATTTCAGAAGCTGGTTTATAAACTCTTCTACCTGGTTTAGAAACTCTTACAATTTCGTTAATTGCTGATTTCTCTTTATCATCATACTTTAATTCAACTTGAATTGTCTTTTTATTATTTTGTCCGTCAATAACTTTGAATCCAGCAATATACTCTTTTTGTAAAAGTACATTCATTACTCCAACAACTGTGTTTGAGTGTAATAATGTTGCAACTTCTAATCTTCTCATTGCAGCATTTCTAATTCTAGTTAAAGCATCTGCGATTAAATCATTCATCATAGCTTTTTTCTCCTACCAACTAGCTTTTCTAACACCAGGTAATAAACCTTCGTTAGCCATTTTTCTTAAACAAACTCTACATAGACCAAAATCTTTATAAACAGAGTGAGGTCTTCCACAAACAGAACATCTAGTATATGCTCTTACAGCAAACTTAGGTGTTCTTTGTTGTTTAGCGATCATAGATTTCTTTGCCATTACGCTCTTCCTTTTGTAAATGGAATTCCAATTAACTCTAACAATCTATATGACTCAGCATCACTTGTTGCACTTGTAGCAATAGAGATATTCATTCCGTGTGTTTTAATGATGTTATCATAAACTACTTCAGGGAACATCAACTGCTCATCAAGTCCGAAGTTAAAGTTTCCTCTTCCATCAAATCCATTCTTGTTAAGACCTCTAAAGTCTTTTACTCTTGGTAATGCAATGTTACATAATTTATCTAAAAAGTGATACATTTGCTCACCTCTTAAAGTAACTTTAATACCAACTGGCATACCTTCTCTTACTTTAAATCCAGCAACAGATTTTTTAGCAATAACTTTAACCGCTTTTTGACCAGCAATTAAAGAGATTGTATCTTGCATATTTTGGATTAACTTAGTATCTTTCAT
Organism: Aliarcobacter sp.; assembly: GCA_017996075.1. Taxonomy (GTDB): domain Bacteria; phylum Campylobacterota; class Campylobacteria; order Campylobacterales; family Arcobacteraceae; genus Aliarcobacter. Next base: position 7,657 of record JAGOHQ010000003.1, on the reverse strand, counting down.
AGCTTCACCAGCACCAACAGAGATAACAACTTTATCAATTTTTGCTGTTAAAGTTTTGTTTTTTGAAAACTCTGCTTCAAGAACTGGCTTAATTTCAGCTTTATATCTTTCTAATAATCTTGATGCCATCTTTTACCCTTCCACTTTTGCCACATTTGAAATATCAATTGGCATCTCTTTGTTTATAAATCCACCATCTGGATTTTTTTCTTGATCAGGCTTAACAGTTTTTTTAGCAACTTTACAATCTTTTACGATTACTTTGTTTACTTTTGGTAATACTTGTAAAACTTCTCCAGTTTTTCCTTTGTCATCACCAGCGATGATTCTAACTGTATCACCTTTTTTAATTTTTAATTTAATAGCCATTATAGTACCTCCGGTGCAAGTGAAACGATTTTCATAAATCCTGAATATCTAACTTCTCTAGCAACTGGTCCAAAAATTCTTGTTCCAACTGGCTCTCTTTTAGCATCTAAAATAACAGCAGCATTGTCATCAAATCTGATTAATGAACCATTTTCTCTTTGAACTTCTTTATGAGTTCTTACAATTACAGCTTTAACAACTTGACCTTTTTTAATTTTTCCAGTTGGAAGAGCTTTTTTAACAGAAGCAACAATAACATCACCAACAGTTGCATATCTTCTTTTAGAACCACCTAAAACTTTGATACACATAATCTCTTTAGCACCTGTGTTATCTGCTACATTTAATCTTGTAAAACTTTGAATCATTATTTAACTCCTGTTGCAAGGATCGTTTTTAATCTAAAAGATTTAGTTTTAGATAGTGGTCTACATTCAACAGCAATAACACTATCTCCAACATTTAACTCATTTTTTTCATCATGAACTAAATATTTTTTAAATCTTTTTACAGTTTTATGATACTTTGGGTGTAAAACTGATCTTGTAACTAAAACAGAAGCTGTTTTGTCACCTGATCTTTTTACTACTACACCTTGAATCTCTCTTTTATGTGTCATACTTAGATCCTTAGTTAGCATTTAGAGCTGTCATAGCAGTCTGAATTTTAGCAATATCTTTTTTTGCTATTCTTAATTCAGATGTATTTGTTAGCTGCATAGTTTTTAGCTTAGCTTTTAATTCAAAAAGAAGCACCTTTTTTTCTTTTAATAACGCTTGTAATTCGCTCAAGCTTTTATCTTTAATTTCAGTATAGTTCATTTTCGCTATCTCTTGTTACAAATTTAGTTTTAAATGGTAGTTTATGCATAGCTAAAGCTAATGCTTCTCTTGCTAAACCTTCATCTACTCCAGCCATTTCGAAACAAACTCTTCCTGGCTTAATGTTCATTACCCATTTATCAACACTTCCTTTACCTTTACCCATTCTTGTTTCAAGAGGTTTAGCAGTTAGTGGTTTATCAGGGAATACCATAATCCAAACTTTCGCTTGTCTTTTTACTTTTCTTGTCATGGCAACCCTAGAAGCTTCAATTTGTCTTGAATCTACTCGTCCATGCTCAACAGCTTTAATTCCGAAATCTCCGTATGCTAAAGAGTTACCTCTATGAGCTTCGCCTCGATTTCTTCCTTTCATCATTTTTCTAAATTTTGTTCTTTTAGGCATTAACATAATTATTTACCTCTTTTCTTTGCTGGTCTTCTCTTTGGTTTAGACTCAGTAGTTTCAGATTTTTCAGTTGGAATTCCTTTTGCAAGAACTTCACCTTTAAATATCCAAACTTTAATCCCAATACAACCATAAGCTGTATGAGCTTCTGCAAAACCATAATCAATTCTAGCTCTTAAAGTATGTAAAGGAACTCTTCCTTCTAAATACCACTCAGTTCTTGCCATTTCAGCTCCACCAAGTCTTCCAGAAACAGATACTTTAATACCTTTTGCTCCACCTTTAAGTGCATTTTGCATAACTCTTTTCATAGCTCTTCTAAACGCAACTCTTCTTTCTAATTGTTGAGCAACATTTTCAGCTGAAAGTAGTGCAGAAGTTTGAGGTTTTCTCTCTTCTTTAATATTAACAGCTATCTCTTTTCCTACAAGTTTAGATAAAGAGTCTTTTAGTTTTTCAACATCTGCACCTTTTTTACCAATAATAATTCCTGGACGTGCAGCCACAACAGTAACTCTAACTTTTTTTGCAGTTCTTTCAATAACAGTTTGAGCAATTCCAGCATAATATAACTCTTTTTTAACAAACTTTCTTATTTTGTCATCTTCAGCTACATTTGCAGGCATTGTTTCAAATTTTGGAAACCATCTAGACTCCCAATTTCTATTAATACCTAATCTTAAACCTATTGGATTAACTTTTTGACCCATTACTTGTCTCCTTTTGTAGATGCAGCTACTTCAATCATAATATGTGCAGTTGGTTTATGCTTTGGTGAAGCTGAACCTCTTGCTCTTGGAGTAAATCTTTTAAGAACTGGTCCTTTATCTACTCTAGCACTTGTAATTACTGCATCAGCTGAATCCAACCCTGAGTTTGCAACAGCAGAAGCTATTACTTTAGATATAATTCCAGCAGCTTTGTTTGGAGTAAATTGTAAAGATGCAATTGCATACTCTGCATTCATTCCTTGAACTTCTCTAGCAATTAATCTTGCTTTAATAGGAGAAACTCTAATAAATTTTAATATCGCTCTTGCCATTATTACGCCTTTCTTTGAACAGAACCTTTGTGGCCCTTAAATGTTCTAGTTGGTGCAAACTCACCTAATTTATATCCAACATGGTTCTCTGTAACATTTACAGGAACAAAGTTTCTACCATTATGTACATTAAATGTTATTCCAATCATATCTGGAAGAATTGTAGATCTTCTTGACCATGTTTTAATTGGTTTTTTATCTTTTGAACTATTAGCAGCTACAACTTTTTTTAATAAGTGTGCATCTACGAAAGGTCCTTTTTTTATTGATCTTGCCATCTTAAACCCTTACTTCTTTTTTCTTGAAATGATTAGTTTATCACTAGCTTTTTTCTTTCTAGTTTTATAACCTTTAGTTGGCATACCCCATGGAGTAACAGGATGTCTTCCAGAATTCGTTTTACCTTCTCCTCCACCGTGTGGGTGATCAATAGGGTTCATCGCAGATCCTCTTGTTTGAGGTCTAATTCCTAAGTGTCTTGTTCTACCAGCTTTACCAATTACCATATTTATATAATCCCCGTTTCCAACTACACCAATAGTAGCCATACAAACATTAAGGATTTTTCTCATTTCACCAGATGGTAATCTTAAGATAACATATTTATCTTCTCTTCCCATAATTTGTGCATATCCACCAGCTGATCTAGCAAATTGTGCACCTTTTCCTGGTTTTAACTCAATATTATGAACCATTGTTCCAATAGGAATATTTACCAATCTCATTGCATTTCCTGGTAAAATATCAAGTCCTGAAGCAGCAGCTTGAACTTTATCTCCTACTTTTAATCCAGCAGGTTGAATAATATATCTTTTGTCTCCATCAGCATAAGAAATTAAGCTAATTCTACAATTTCTATATGGGTCATACTCAATAGTTGCAACAGTACCAACAACATCAAACTTATCTCTTTTGAAATCAATAATTCTGTATAGTTTTTTTGCACCTGCTTCTTTGTGTCTTGAAGTAATTCTTCCGTTATTATTTCTACCAGCATTTGCTTTTACTCTTACAAGTAAAGATTTAACTGTTGGTTTTGAAGTAATATCAGAACTATCAATAACTGACATAAATCTTCTAGCAGGAGTTATAGGTCTAAATTTTTTAATTGCCATTTCTTACTCCTTATGCTGAAAGGTTCGCAATTGCTGCGCCTTCTGGTAATGTTACATAGAATTTTTTGAAGTCAACTCTTTTTCCAAGTTTCCCTTTAAATCTTTTAACTTTTCCTTCTTGTCTTAAAGAGTTAATTTTTGTTGGAACAACTCCAAAATACTCTTTGAAAACCTCTTTTAAACCCGTTTTAGTCATTCTAGGACTAGTTTGAACAACGATTACACCATTTTCTTGAAGCTCGATTGTTTTTTCTGTATATAAAATTGATTTAATATCTGTTATATCTGCCATCTTAAGCCTCTTTTGTTAATGCTTCTAGTACTGATTTTTCAATTAGTACAGAGTGATATACAGCAATTAAGTATGCATTTACTTCTTGCTTTTCAATCATATAACAGTTTTTAATATTTCTAAACGCTAAATAAGTTTTTTCATCAATTGTATCAACTACAATTAATGTATCTCTTTTGTTTATTTTACTTAAAACTGCAACCGCATCTTTAGTTTTACCTGATTCTAATTTAATTGAATCAACAGCAAAAAGTGAACCATTATTAGCTTGTGCATTTAAAGCATATTTAAGTGCTAAAGCTTTTTGCTTTTTATTTACTTTTTGCTCGTAGTTTCTTTTTGTAGGACCAAAAGTAACTCCACCGCCAACAAATAAAGGTGATCTTTTAGATCCCCATCTTGCAGCTCCACTACCTTTTTGTGCTTTAGGTTTTTTACCACCACCACTTACTTGTGCTCTAGTTTTTGCTGCTGCTGTATTAGATCTTAAAGATGATAAATACGATTTTACATATAAGTATAAATTGTGTTTATTTATCTCTTCATAATTAGCAGGTAAAACTACTTCACCACTATTTTCAAATTTTGTATTTAATACTATTGCTTTACTCATTTAGCAACCTTTACTTTTCCTAATGAACCATTTGGACCAGATACTGAACCTTTAAGAACTAAAACTCCAGCTTCTGCATCAAATGATAAAACTTCATTTTTTACAGATACATTTGTATTTCCGTATTGCCCTGGCATTTTTTTACCTGGTTGAACTCTTCCTGGGAACTCACAGTTACCAATTGAACCTGTTCTTCTACCCATTCTATGTCCGTGAGAACCTCTTCCACCAGCAAAATTCCATCTTTTTACAACACCAGTAAAACCTCTACCTTTTGTTCTAAAAGTTGTTTTAACGATTTTTGCTTCACCTAAACCAGCAACATCTAAATCTCCAGCTTCACTATTTGCTACAGTAATTGTTGCAAATCTGTTAAACTCTTTAGATAGGTTATATTTTTTTTGTTGTCCCTCAATAGCTTTGTTAAATTTTTTACCACTGCTATAAGAAACTAGTGCTACACCATCAGTTACTTGACATACTTTTGTATCAATAACTTTTAAAAGTGTAACCGCTGTACTAGGAACAGATACTGTTCTACTCATACCGATTTTTTGAACTATAAATTCCATCTTGTATTACCCTTTCTACTTATTCTTGACCCATTGATCTTACTTCAACATCAACCTCTGGAGCTAAGTCTAGTTTCATTAATGAATCAACTGTATCAGCTGTTGCTGAAATAATGTCAATAATTCTTGAATGAACTCTAATCTCAAATTGCTCTCTTGAATCTTTGTTTACGTGAGGACCTTTGATAACTGTATATCTTCTGATTTTTGTAGGAAGAGGAATAGGACCTCTTAAATCAGCACCAGTTCTTTTAACAGCTTCAACTATTGAAGCAACACTTCTGTCTAAAACTCTATGATCATAAGCTTTTAGCTTTAATCTGATTTTTTCCATATATTTTTTTCCTTTAAAGAACTCGTTAGACACCAAAAAATGGCTCTAACCACATTAAGTGGACGCGGATTATAACTCAAATAGCGTTAAATGTCAATAATTATGGGGCTTTTGAAAATAAATTAATAAATTTATTTCCTTTAATAAAGGAATAAAAGTAGGTTTTTGGCATAAAATAAGTTATTATTAAGAATAGCAATAATCTTATTATTTAATACAATTTCCATACTTATTTCTAAACTTTAATATTAGAACTCTCATCTGGCGATTGTAAATTGCTATTTTTTTCATACTCATTTTTTGCATTTTTTGAGTATTCATTTGAGTTAGTTATTTGCTCTTGCATCTCTTTTGTAAACTCTTGTTGAGCTTTCATCATAATAACTCTAGCCTTAGAAGCAATAGATAAATCCTGTGGACTAGGATCTGAAGGAGCTAATGCCGTTGCAATAACATCATGCATATTTGATATTGTCTCTTGTGGAGTATCTCCTGTTTTTATCTCAACAGGAACTTCTCCAGCTGTTGCATACATTAGACCATCAGGACCTTTTGTATAACTATATGTTGCTCCACCACTTGAAGCTGGACCACTTTTATGTGCCATTTCATGTGCTTTTATTTTTGAATCTATGGCTTTTAGTTTAAAAACTTCTGCTTCTTCATCGCTTGTTAGTTTTGTAGGATTTTCTTTTTTCTCTTGATTTTCTTCATATTTAGATTTTGTTGAAGATTCATTTTTTTCAACAGCATTAGTATCTGGTTCAACTTTTTGCTCATTTGATTTAGTCTCTTTTTGAGCTTTAGCTTTTGAAAAATAATCTATATTTAAAGAATAAAGGTTATTATTTGATATTTCCATAATAAAAATTATATAAAAAGAAAATAAGAAATTACTTAAAATTTATCTCAGAAAAAATACTTTTTTGCATTATCTTTTAACTTTTTATAAATCTCTTCAAATGAAGCTGGATAAACTCTTGTTTGAGCTATTGTTGTAATAAAATTTGTATCTCCAATCCATCTTGGAACTAAATGATAGTGTACATGCTGCTCTATTCCAGCACCCGCTGCTTTTCCTAAATTCATACCAATATTTACACCTTCACATGGCATAACTTCTTTTAAAAGCCTCACTGCTTGCTGTACTCTAATACTCATTTTTAGCCAAATAGTTTCATCCAAATCTTCAACATTGCAAGTATGAAAATATGGTATAACCATAATATGCCCTGGACTATATGGAAACTTATTCATAACTACATAACAATACTCATCGCTAAATATCACTTGTAATTTTTCATCTTCTAAGTTCTCACTAATATGACAAAAAACACAACCTTCGACTTTTTTGTCACTTACATAATTATATCGCCAAGGTGCATAAATATGTTCCATTTTTTACCCTATATAAAATTTGGTGCATCATTTGCAAACAATATTAAATCACCACTTTTTGTAGTTCTTGCTAAAGTTGTTTCAAGCATTGTCTTATCTTTTAAAACAAAAACTTTATCTTCATTTATATTTGCTTTTAAAATATTTGCATTTAAAGTTCCAGTTATTATTACAAAATCAAAAACTTTATCTATCTCTTTTGCTAAAAGAATATTTGCACTATCTGTAGATTCTACAAGTCCTGGAGTGATTATCACTTTTCTTCCACTATAGTTTGAAGAGATATTAATAGCTTCTAACATTCCTTCAAGATTTCCATTAAAAGAGTCATCTATTATAATTTTACCGTTTGCTTCAATTTTTTGAAGTCTGTGTTCTACTTGTGGTAAAGTTGTTAAAGCTTCATTTATCTCTAAAACACTCATTCCTAAATGAGTTGCTACTAAAACAACTGCTGCTAAGTTTATTGCATTGAAACTTCCTAAAATTGGTGCATAAAAGTGTTCAACTTTTCCATTTAACTCCATGTCAAACCAAAGACCATCAAGATTACTTTTTACTATATGAAGATTATTTGGAAACTCCTCTATCTTTTCACTAGGAACTACATTTGCACTACTATGAACAAATGCTTTTTGTAATCTAGGAGATAGTAAAAGCTCTTTTTTTGTATTTTTAATATTTTCTAAAGT
>JAGOHQ010000119.1 GCA_017996075.1 Aliarcobacter sp. | reverse complement strand
GTTGGTACTCTATCTTTTTCAAAGAATTTTTGACTTTCAGTTTCTAAATCATCTATTATAAAAATCTTCCCAAATGGATAATGACTTAATAAATCACCAGTTAATATTTTAAAAGGATGTGGTTGTTTTTTAGCTCTTTTTACCTCATCAAGTGGAAGATTTAGTTTTTCACAAATCTCTTTTGGCTCAAAAGCTTCAATTAACTTTGATATTTCTATTCTTTTAGATAGCCACGCATTAAAGAGATAACTTTGATAAGCATTAATAAACATCTGTTTTAAATTTCTATTTCTCTCTTTTAGAGTTCCTTCAACTATCTGCTTCCCTTTTTTATAATTCTCTCCATCTATTCCGAATCTTTGGAAACCAAAATAGTTTGGCATTCCAAAAACTGCAATTTTCGAAAATGCCTCTTCTATTTTTTGTTTTTCAACAAGTCCAACTCTTTTTAATCTTATAAAAAAGTTATTTCCTTTTAAATGCCCTATTTTTATCTTATTGTTGTGATAAGTTGTTTCAAGAATTTTAATATTCTCATGAGTAAAACTTTTTAAAGCATCTTCATATTTTCTATGTATAGAAATATGTTGAACAGTCATTGCATTTTTATCTTTTAACCCAGCATATCCAAACTCTCTAGTGCTACATTTTAGATAATTTGCCAAAATTTCTATAGCATCCCAAGTAGCTAAATCTTTTTTTCTAAGCTTTAAAATAAGGTGTTCACCCTCATTACTAAACTCATAAAGTGGTACTTCATTTACTACAAAATCATCTTTGCTTTGTTTAAAATATACATCAATTTGTGAGTGATTTAGAAATCTTTGTGGTTTCAATTATTATCCTTTTATTAAGTTTTATATCTTTTTTTTTAATCTTTAAAATGATGGTTTGAAAAACTACTTTTATAGCTTCCTGCTACTGCTTTTGCAAAAATATTTAATTTTATTTCATATTTTTTTGCAATATTTTCTATCTTTTTTAAATTCTTTTTATTACAAGAAAAAAGTATCTCATACTCTTCACCTGAAATTCCAACTTCTTCTTTTATCTCTTTAAAAAATTCAAATCCAATATTTGAAGAGTTTGAAAGTTTTTCTAAATCCAAAAAAAGACCATCTGAAATATCCATAGCAGCATTTACATATTTTGATGCTTCATAAAAAAAATCTGATCTTAAAGTTGGTTTTATAAATTTTGAAGATTTTTTTATCTTTTTTCCAGATAAAAGAGTCTCTAAATCTTTTTTACAAGAGCCCAATTTTCCAGTATAACAAAGATAATCACCCTCTTTTACACCATTTCTAAAAATAGGATTTTTTGTCTTTGAAACTATTGTTATACTAATATCTAGTTTTGAATTTTCAATAGTATCTCCACCAACAATCTCAAAATCAAAATCTCGTGCAGCTTTTTTAAAACCACTTGCAAGCTCTTTTAAATTTTCATTTGTATAACTTTTTGGAATTGCTATTGAAATAAGTGCATATTTTGGTTTTGCATTCATAGCTATTGCATCTGAAATATTCACAAGCATTGACTTATAAGCTATTTGCTTTAGGCTAATAAAATTTTTATCTATCCAATCTTTTTTGAAGTGCACATTTTCAAAGAAAGCATCCATTGAATAAACATACCCATCTATAAATGCTCCATCATCACCATTGTATTTGCTATTTGATATTTGTTTTATAAAAAAATCTTCTTTATTCATAAGGCGAAGTGTATCAAAGTTTTGCAAAATATATTTAGATTTTATAATTTAGCTAGGCTTAAAACTACTTTTTGTTTTACAAACTTGTGGGAAGTAGCATTTATCACACTCTGGTTTAATTGCCTTACAAATATATCTTCCAAACAAAACCATAGCTTGATGAAAAATATGTAAATCATCACCTTTTAGTTTTTTTACTAAATCAGCTTCAGTTTTTTCTACATTTTTTGCATCACTAAGTCCCAATCTATGAGAAACTCTAAAAACATGTGTATCAACAGCCATAAGATTTTCTTGCTTATATTCAATCATAAAAACATTTGCTGTTTTATTTCCTACACCTGCAAGTTTCATAAGCTCTTTTTGATCATGTGGAATATTTCCATCATAATTTTCAATAACACTTCTTGCCATTTTAATAATATTTTGAGCTTTATTATTAAAAAATGAACAAGAGTTTATAAGTTTTTTTACATCATCAAGATTTGCACAACTTAGGTCAAAAACGGTTGGATATTTTTCAAACAAAGCTGGAGTTATTATATTTACTCTTTTATCTGTGCATTGAGCAGATAAAATTATAGCAATTAAAAGTTCATAATCATTTTTATAATTAAGCTCTGTAACAGCATCACTATAATGCTCTATAAATGCTTCTTTTATAATATTTATATCATCTTTTGTTGCTTTTTTCACTTTTTAAAGCACTCCTCTTTTAAGCCATCAAAGTTTACAAAAATATACTCATTTTTTATTTTATTAATTTCAACATTGCTTAGAGTACATAAAAATTCATTCTCTTCTTTTAAAACTGTGTAGATAAATTTATATACAAATTTATCTTTACTACTTACAACTTTATTATTTAGAAGCTCATAATCTAAGCTTTTTATTGTAGTTTTGTACTCTTGCTCATATTTTTCAATAAACATATTTGGAAGATAATTTTCTTGTTTATTTTCATAATATAAAAAGGCAATTGTTGCCAAAAAAATCGTTGCTAAAAATATAATAAACTCTCTTTTTTCAAATTTATCATTTACTTTATAAATAATAACTGTAGCAATTATAAGTAAAAGTGAAATCGTAATAATAATCTGCATTTTAAACCTTTTTTTCTAATTAATTTGTAATGAAATACGATTATATCAAAGCTTTGCAAAATTTATAAATAATTAATGAAATAGATAATTGATTTTGAACATTTTTGTTATCTTAATAACTTATATATAAAATATTTAGATAAATGAATTTTATTTGACATCAATTTGATAGTTGATATAATTTCAATGATTTGGAAAAAACATTTGTTAGCCTTTCAGGAGTGATTACCTGATAGTATTGACATTTAAAAGGAAGAGTTTAAAGCTCTTCCTTTTTTTTTGGGTAAAATAGTTGATATTTCATCAATGAGAGGCACGATGGAATGCCAAGATGAAAGGGTCGATAAACGTTTTCCAAATTGATAGTATTACTTTTAATACTCTTAGTTTTTGCTACTAAGTGTTACTAAGATATTAATAAAAGGGGGAATTAATCACTCCCCTGATACTATCAGCTTGATTTATTCTCTAAATACGGCTATTTAACTCAAAAACTAGCGATAAACCATAAAATGATATAATCCATACTAATATTTAAAAACTTATATTTAGGGCTAATAATGAAAGATATAGACAAAAAAAGTTTAGAAAAAGCATATAAATTATTTGATAGTTGCGACATAGATAATATTGAAATTGGAACTTTAAAAGGCTTACAACAAATACATAAATATCTTTTTGATGAACTTTATGATTTTGCTGGTGAATTAAGAGAACTAAATATCTCAAAAGGTGGATTTAGATTTGCAAATAGTTTGTATTTAAAAGAGATATTGCCAAAAATAGAGCAAATGCCTCAAAGTAATTTTAAAGAAATTATTGAAAAATATGTTGAAATGAATATAGCTCATCCATTTTTAGAAGGCAATGGCAGAACTATGAGAATATGGCTAGATATGATACTCAAAAAAGAGCTTAAAAAAGTTGTTGATTGGCAAAATGTTCCTAAAGAGTTATATCTTCAAGCAATGGAAAGAAGCCCTATAAATGATTTAGAAATAAGAACACTACTAAGTGAAAATTTAACTCCAAAAATAGATGATAGAGAAGTTATTTTTAAAGGAATTGAACAATCTTACTATTATGAGGGATATAAGATTGAAAAATCTTTCAATATTTAAAAAACCATTTTTGATTTTTATATTTTAAGCTTTTAAAACTAAGTATTTAGCACTTTGTGTAAAATCAAAGCCTCATTTGGTGTAAGTTCTTCAAAGTGATTTAACCATCTTTCACTATGTACAATAAGAGTTCCTTTGACTGCTTTTAGGTGATAAGATAAAATTTATCTTCATTTTCTATAACATAAAAAATAGTTCTCAAACTCTTAATG
>JAGOHQ010000118.1 GCA_017996075.1 Aliarcobacter sp. | reverse complement strand
GCAAATTTTGTCAATGATTCAACATAAATATCAGCATAAGAGTTTAAATTAAGATTATATGGTGTTGCAAAAGTAGAGTCTATAACCAAAGGAATATTATAACTATTACAAAGATTTTTAAGTTTTTCTAAATCAACTGTTTGCACAAGTGGATTTGTAGGAATTTCTGTAACTATTGCTGAAACTTTTAATCCATTTTCTTTTAAAAAATTTTCAAAGTTATCAAGATTTGTAATATCATAAAATATTTTACTCTCTTCAAAATAGTGATTTACAATATTCATAGTATCAAGATATAACCATCCTAGTTGAACTAAAATAGTTCTTCCATTTTTTGCTTGAATATTTTTAATTCCTTTTAAAACACAATACATTGCATTCATTCCTGAAGGAGTTAGGCAAATATTTTTTGATGGTTGATTATAGGCATTTGATAAAGTTGAAATTATAATATCTTTTGCTTTTGTTTTATCTTCAAGCTCTTCTTGATGAATATTTGAAATTTTCCCAAGATTATATAAATAATCTTCTGCTAATCTTGAAGATAAATTGTACCCAACATGTTGAATAAATTTTAAAACTTTTTGGTACTGTCTTCCTTTTAAAACCATAATTACACCAAAATCTTCATCAATATCTATTGGATTATTTATATAAAATCTAGAACTTACAACTTTTACTGCTTTTTTGCTACTAAGAAGAATAAGTTCATAATTATCACTAACTTTATATTTTGATTTTAAATAAATTGCTAGTTTTTTAAGATAAGGATGAACTATAAATCTAGGATATGCAACTGTTATTTTTTCTAAAATCTGCGGTGTTTGTTCTTCATAATCAATTACATCTTGAAGTGTTGGCATAGAAGTTGATACTGCATGAATATTTTGTGGTGGTAAAGTCTCACCACAAGAGATTGGTTTAAAAATAGACTCTTTTATCATTTTATAGCTTCTAATAAATCCTCTTTTAAATCTTTTAAATCTTCAAATCCAATAGAGAATCTAACTGTACTATCAGATATTCCAATTGCCTTTAACTCCTCTTTTGAAAAAGATGCATGAGATATTTTAGAAGGTATTTCAACTCTACTATCAGCACTTCCAAAAGAGCATTTTTCTCCAAATATTTTTGCATTTTCTATGAATTTTTCTGCTAGTTCTACACTTTTAAAATCAGCACAAAAAACACTAGGAATTATTTTCATCTGTTTTTTTGCTAAAGCTCTTTGCGGATGTGATTTAAGTGCTGGAAATGTAACTTTTTCTATAAAATCTTGTTTTTCTAACCATTTAGCAAATTTTTTTGCTAATTTTTCGCTTGCTTTCATTCTAACTTTTAGGCTACTAATTCCAAGTGATATTAGATGAACATCAAGTGGATTTTGATTTCTTCCTAAAGCATTTGAGTAGTAGTGAAGTTGTTCTGAGTTCTCTTTAGTTTTTGCAACAATAGCACCTGCAATTACACTTCCGTGACCACTTATAAATTTAGTTGTAGAAAAGAGTGAAAAATCAGCTCCTAAATCAAGAGGTTTTTGACTAATAAAAGTTGCAAGTGAGTTATCAACTGCAAAAAGAGAATTGTTTGCTTTACAAAGTTTTGATATCTCTTTTAAATCTATTATTTTTAAACCTGGATTTGTAGGACTCTCACAAAGAACTAAATCTATATTATTAGTTTTTAAAATATGTTCAACCATATTTAAATCTGTAAAATCTGTAAAGTTTACATTAATATTGTATTTTTCTTTAAAAACTTTTAAAAGCCTAAATGTTCCACCATAACAATCAGCTTCAACTAAAATAGATGAATTTGCTTTTAAAACAGTTTCAAAAAGAAGTGAAACAGCTGCTATTCCTGTGTGAGTACAAACAGCTCCATATCCATTTTCAGCAAAAGCAAAAAAGTTTTCAAGTGTAGCTCTTGTAGGATTATCGCTTCTTGTATAATCATATATTTTATCGCCATTTTGGTTTTTTAAATCAAAAGTTGCTGTGTTGTATATTGGAAAGTGTGAAGAGTTTGTAGGCTCTTTAAAAGGTGCAAAATCTTTTAAATGACAAAGCATAGTTTCTAAACTTTTATTCATAAAAATCCTTAAATTGGCTAATTTTTGGGAAATTGTACCCAAATAAATTTAATCTTATTTGATACAAAAATTTGCTATAAATTTATATGAAATTTTATTTATATAAAAGGATAAGAGATGCTTAAAAGTATATTATTATTAATATTTATAATATTTTTTCAAGGATGTGCAACTTGGAGTGGAGTAAAACAAGATAGTAAAACAGCTTGGAAAGCTACAAAAGAGACAACAACTGAAGTTGTAAAAGATGTAAAAAAATCAATTCACGAAGCAACCGATGATTAAATCCTATTCAACTTCTCTAACTCTTAAAAATGAAGCAAATTTTGGTTTACCATTTTTTGTAAAACCATAATATTTAAAAGTTACAAACTCTCCAATTTTTGGTGGATTTAATCTATCTTCTTTTTTAAATCCACCACCTAAGTTAAAAATGATTTTGTTTTTTAATTCTATTTTTAAACTTTTAAATGAACCATCTTTATTAAAATTATGTCCAATAACTTTTCCTTCATCATCAAAAAACTCTTTTACTTTTAAAGAGTTTGTAGTTCTTCCAGTTTCATAAGATAAATTTGAATTTTTTATAATCACTCCTTCTGCACCATTTTCTAAGAGTTCTTTTAAAAATTTATTTAAATGATTTTTATCTGTACAAACTATTTGAGGAATAATTTTTATATATATACTTGGATTTTTTTTTAAATAATTTTCTAAAAAATTAAGTCTATTTTGAAAATCTCCATTTGCATTTGGAACTTCAAAAATATTGTAAGTTACACTTTCCCAATTTTGTGACTCTTGTTGGCTTAAAACTATGCTTTGAATATTTTCAAAATCACCTCGTTTTGTCCATAATTCACCATCTAAAGGAAATGGTGGAAAATCTTTTGTAAACCAAGATGGAGCAAATATTTTATTTCTGTTTTTTGTAAATAGCTCTTTCCCATCCCAATATGCTCTAATACCATCTAGTTTTTCGCTCATATACCAATTTGAAATATCAATAGAATCTTCATAAGTTGAAGGTTTTTGTAAATTTAATGCAAAAGCAAAATTTATAAAAAGCAAAAGTGTTAATAAAACTTTCATAAAATTGCTAAATAGTTTGATTTTAAACTGTAACATAATTTTATTTTAGCTAAAATAATTCAATTTTCAATATAAAAGGGAAAACTTTGAGTAAAGATATTTTAACAGATGATGAAAAAAAGGTTTTATTGGACTCTATAAGAACAATAGATGATTTTCCAAAACCAGGTATTAGCTTTAAAGATATTACAACACTTTTAAACAATAAAGATTCATTTGAACTACTTATGAGTCATCTTGAAGATAGATATAAAAAATATAATTTAGATTTTATAGCAGGAATAGAAGCAAGAGGATTTCTATTTGGAGCAGCTCTTGCTTCAAGATTAAAAATTGGTTTTGTACCAATACGAAAAAAAGGGAAACTTCCAAGTACAACTTTATGTGAAAAGTATGAACTTGAGTATGGGTTTGATGAAGTTGAAGTTCATTTTGATGCTTTTAGAGATATTAAAAATCCAAGAGTTGTTTTAATAGATGATTTAGTTGTAAGTGGTGGAACAGCAGTTGCAGCTGCTAATTTAATTGAGAAATTAGATGCCTCTTTGGTTGAAGCTTGTTTTATTCTGAATTTTTCTATCTTGCCTGGAAAAGCCAAACTTGAAGAGAAAACTGAAGTTTATGCGGTGTTAGAGATATGAGTAACTATATTCCTAAAAAAAGTATATTTGATCCAAATTCAAATGGAGAGTTTGGTGTTGGTGGTGAGTTTGGTATTTTTGGTGGACAGTATGTTCCTGAAACATTGATGCCTATTTTAAAAGAGCTTGAAGCTACTTATAGTAAATATAGATTTGATAAAGAGTTTTGGGCTGAGGTTAACTACTATTTAAAAGATTATGTTGGACGTGAAAATCCACTATATTTTGCTAAAAATATAAGTGATGAGATTGGTGCAAAAATCTATTTAAAAAGAGAAGATTTAAATCACACAGGAGCTCATAAAGTAAATAATGTAATAGCTCAAGGCTTGTTGGCTAAAAAAATGGGAAAAACAAAAGT
>JAGOHQ010000117.1 GCA_017996075.1 Aliarcobacter sp. | reverse complement strand
AAAAGTTAGAAGCTAGAGATCTTAAAATCTCTTAGCTTTTTATAAAAATTTAGAAATCAAAATCGAAAATTTCAGATAAAAATCCCTCTTTTTTCTTTTTGTATGGAGCTTGTTGTCTATTATCATAAGAGTTGTATTGTTGATTATTATGTTTATTATATGAACTTCTATCATCATTTTTAAAATAGTTAGAATGACTATTTGATTGCTGTTGGTTTGTCTGTTGTTGATTTGTTTGATAAGTCGCACTTTTTTCAATAATCTTATCTAGTTCACCTCTATCAAGCCAAACTCCTCTACAAGATGGACAATAATCAATTTCAACACCTTGTCTTTCGCTCATTACCAAATCTATATCTTTGCAAACTGGACATTTCATTATAATACCTCTTTAATTTTATTTTATAAATGGAAATATACTTGACCTAAACTTATAAATTCATCATTGGACTATATTTTCTATTGCTTAAACTTTTTATTGTTTTTTATAAATGCTTTAAAAAGGAAAAAAATTTGAAAAAATATTACAAATTGCAATTTTTTTAGATATTTTCAAATTTTATTGATATTATTTGAAATATTTAAAATTTGGAGAATATAAATGAGTGAATCAGTTTTAATAATAGGAAGTTTATTTGCTTTTATCAGTTTCTTTACTTCTGTGTAAAGATTAAAATAACAAGCCCAAAAATGGGCTTATTTCGTTTGTTTCTTAACTTTTACAGTAAATCTAAAATATAAATTAGTTTTTAAACAAATATATCAATATATCTTGATATATAAAGATTTTTTTGATACTATTTCTTCAATCAAAAAATATTGAGGTAAAAATGGATATTTTCTTACAAACAGCAAGTGCATTAAATGATGAAACTAGAGTTAAAATAATTAAGTTTCTAAATATAAATGGTGCTTGTTGTGTTTGTGATTTGGAAAACTCATTTGATATGATTCAATCAAGACTTTCAAGACATCTGAAAATTTTAAAAGATGCGGGATTTCTAAAAGTTCAAAGAGATGGTAGATGGGCTTATTATAGTATAAGAACACCTCTTGATGAATTTAGACAAAGTGCTATAAAAGAGATTATGACACTTGATTTAAATCTACCAGAGTTAAAAAAGTCTTGTGAGAGTTGATTTTTTTTGATTTTTATATATCAATAAATCTTGATATACAAATATATTGTACGAAGGCGTAAAATGATAGTTGCAAGTTTGATTTTTTTAGTAACCTTAATTTTTGTAATATGGCAACCAAAAGGTTTACAAATAGGAACAACTGCTGTAATTGGAGCAATTATTGCTTTAGTTTTAGGAGTTGTTAGTTTAAATGATGTATTAATAGTAAGCGATATAGTTTGGGATGCAACTTTAGCTTTTATTGGGATTATAATTTTATCAATGGTCTTAGATGAAATTGGATTTTTTGAATGGTGTGCTATAAAAATGGCAAAACTTTCAAATGGAAATGGACACTTGATGTTTGTTTATGCTCTAATTCTTGGAAGTTTTGTATCAGCTTTATTTGCAAATGATGGAGCTGCACTTATTTTAACTCCAATATTACTTGCAAAAATGAGAATTTTAAAATTAAACCTAAAAACTATTGTTGCTTTTTTACTTGCAGGTGGATTTATAAGTGATAGTGCATCTTTGCCATTTGTTTTTTCAAATCTTACAAATATTGTAACTGCTAACTATTTTAATATTGGATTTGCTCAATACTTCTTTGATATGGTAATTCCATTTATTGTGAGTGTTACTGTTTCAATTATTTTTTTATGGTTAATTTTAAGAAAAGATATTCCAAAAGATATTGATATTTCTTTATTAAAAGAGCCAAAAAGTGTTATAAAAAATATGAATTTATTCTATTTTTCATGGATATTTTTAGGAGTACTTTTAGCTGGATATTTTGTAGGAGATGCTTATAATTTACCTATTTCTATTTTTGCTTTAGGTGGAGCAACTGTTTTTTTGATAATTGCAACTTTGTCAAAAGCTGTAAAACCAAAAGAGATTATAAAAACAGCACCTTGGCAAGTTGTATGGTTTAGTATTGGGCTTTATATTGTGGTTTATGGACTTAAAAATGCAGGATTAACTGATTATTTAACTATTGTTTTAAAAGATTTAAGTCTAAGAGGTGACACAATTGCAGTTTTAGGAACAGGATTTATAGCAGCATTTTTAAGTGCTATTATGAACAATATGCCAACAATTATGATTATGGATATAGCTTTGCATGATATTGGAAATCAAGCAATGATTTATGCAAATATAGTTGGATGTAATCTTGGACCAAAAATGACACCATTTGGAAGCCTTGCAACACTTCTTTGGCTTCATGTTTTATCTCAAAAAGGAGTAAAAATAGGTTTTTGGGAATATAGTAAATTTGGTTTAATTGTAACACCGCCTGTGTTGTTTATAGTTTTATTAACTTTGATTTAAAAGTTGATAAAAAAATTTAATTTAATAAAAAGGATAAAAAAATGAGTAATTTAGAAAAAAAAGTTTTAATTTTATGTACAGGGAACTCTTGTAGAAGTATTATTGCAGAAGCTTTAATAAATGCAAAGTTAGATGGAATTCATGCTGATAGTAGTGGTGTAAAAGCAAGTGGAAGAGTAAATCCTAATGCTAAAAAACTTTTAGAAGATAAAGGAATTTGGAAAGAAGAGTACCATTCAAAAACTATTGATAAAGTAATAGATAATGCGTATGATTTAGTTGTAACTGTTTGTGACCACGCAAATGAAACTTGTCCTATGTTTCCAAAAGCTGTAAAAGTTATTCATGTAGGGTTTGAAGACCCAGATGGAAAAGGTTTTGAAGCGTTTGAAGCTACATATAAAGAGATAGAAGAAATTTTACTTCAAAAAGTAGTTGAAGCTTTAAAATAATGATGATAAACATATCTATTTTTTGGCACTTTTTTATCTTAGGACTTTTTAGTTTTGGAGGACCAATAGCTCATATTGGTTATTTTAGAAAAAAATTTGTTGAAGAATTAAAGTGGTTAAATGATGAAGAGTTTTCAAAAATCGTAGCACTTAGCCAGTTTTTACCAGGACCTAGCTCATCACAAGTTGGGTTTACAATTGGATTAAAAAAAGGTGGAATTATTGGTGCGATATTTGCTTTTATTGCATTTACCTTTCCATCTTTTTTACTTTTATATTTAGCTGCAACTTTTCAAAATATATATGAAAATAGTACTATTATTTATGCTTTGATGAGTGGATTAAAACTATTTGCTGTGATTATTGTTGCAGATGCTACTTATAGTATGTTTAAGACACTTTGTAAAACTAATTTAAGTAAAATAATTTTTGTTTTTGCAACACTTTTTTTGATTTTTTATCAAAGCTTTTTTGCTCAAATTATGGTTTTGGTTGCTTCTGGTTTATTTGCATTTTTATTTATAAAAGAGAAAGATAGCAATAAAATAAAATATGAAAAACCTTATATTTTACCTTTGTTTATTTTTTTTCTTTTATTAATATTTTTACCATTTTTTGCAAATCAAGATAAGTTATTAAGTCTGTTTAACTCTTTTTATCAAGTTGGAAGTTTGGTTTTTGGTGGAGGACATGTTGTTCTTCCTTTGATTAAAAGTAATATAAATATAGATGAAAATAGTTTTTTAGTCGCTTACTCACTAGCTCAAGCAGTTCCAGGACCTATGTTTACTATTGCTTCATATATTGGAGTTGTTGCTTTTGAAGAGTCACCATTTTTAGGTGCTGTTGTTGCAACACTTGCTATTTTTTTACCAGGTTTTCTTTTGATTTTAGCTTTTTATAAAAGTTTTGAAAGTTATTTAAAAAATCCAACTATTTCAAAAATAGTTGCTGGAATTAATGCAAGTGTTGTGGCTATTTTATTTAGTGTTTTAGTTACAATTGTTATTCCAAGTGGAATTTTAAATATTTATGATTTAATATTTGCAATACTTGGATTTCTTGTGATTAGAAAATTCAAAATTTCTGTATTATTTTTTATTTTGTTTTATTGTGGTTATGGAATATTAAGGAGTTTATATGTTTAGCTGGTGGGATAATTTAAGTGCTATATTTACATTTCAAATCTTAGGACTTGTAAAAGGTACACAAATAGGAGATGCTGTTCATTTTTTTATATTTGATACAGTAAAAATATTTATACTTTTGATTAGCATAATATA
>JAGOHQ010000116.1 GCA_017996075.1 Aliarcobacter sp. | reverse complement strand
CTCTAATACTAAATGGTAGTTTGAAATTATTTGCTCTTGAGATTTTAAATCATCAATACCTCTTAAAAGCATTAGTAAATTTGAGTCATTTTTTGAGATCTCTTTTCCTAAAATTTCATTTTCATAATTTTTTTCAGAGCTAAAATCTATATTTAATATATCAAGCTGTTTTTTATTTAAATCACCATTGTAATAAATTTTGTTTAAAAATTCTTTGTCTATTTTCATATTACTTTTACTTATAATTAATTTTTTTTCAATTGAAGATTGTACAAAAATAGGGCTTTATTGTTGTTGTAAATTAACCAAAAATAGCCAAAATTATGGTAGAGTTACACAAAAAATTAGGATTTATGAATGATTTCAAAACTATCTATAAAACAAAAGCTAATTGCAATTATGCTTATTCCATTGGTTATTGTAATTTTGCTAGCAGCAAAATTAGCTTATGACTCATACAGAAGCTTGGAAAACCTTAAATCATTAGATAAAGTTGTTATTTTATCTACAAAAATTGGTGCATTGGTTCATGAAACTCAAAAAGAGAGAGGTATGACGGCAGGATTTATTGGAAGTAAAGGTGTTAAGTTTAAAGATGATTTACCAAAACAAAGAGAAGAGGTAAATAAACAAATAACTTTTTTAAATGAATTTTTATCAGATTTTGATAAATCAAAATATAATGATGATTTTATAAAAAATCTAAATAGCGGTTTAGAAAAGTTAAAAGATTTACAAGGTGTAAGAAATAGTGTAAATAGTTTGAATATTGCAGCACCTATTGCAATAGCTTATTATACAGATACAAATACTCTTTTACTTAACACTTTAGGAACTATTGTAAAATTTTCAAATAGTCCAAATGTTACAAAAGAGTTAGGAAGTTATATGAACTTTTTACTTGCAAAAGAGCGAACTGGAATAGAAAGAGCAGTTGGTACAAATACTTTTGCACAAAATAAGTTTACAGAAGGATTAAAAGCTAGATTTTATACTCTTATAGCTGAACAAACTGCATATATGGATATATTTTCAAAAATTGCTTCAAAAGATATAGTTGATTTTTATTTGAAAACAGTTGTTGGAAAAGATATAGAAGAGGTTGAAAAGATGCGAAAAATAGCACTTTTTAGCAATATTGAAGAGAATTTTGGAGTAGATCCAAACTACTGGTTTGAAACAATTACAAACAAGATAAATCTTTTAAAGCAAGTTGAAGATCATATTTCGACACATCTTCTAAATGAGATTAATTTAGAAAAAGATGAAGCAACTTTTCATCTAATACTTTTTTCACTATTAAGCATATTTGGTATTGGTATTACTATGATTTTGGCAAGAACAATTGCATTTACAATTTTAATAGATGTTGCTAGTGTAAGAGCTGGAATTGAAGAGTTTTTTGCTTTTATTAATTTTGAAAAAGATGATATTAAATTAATTGGTGTTGATTCAACAGATGAGTTAGGAATGATGTCTAAAATTATAAATAAAAATATTGCAAATACTAAAGCAAATATTCAAAGAGATAGAGAATTAATAGCAGATACAATAAGAGTTGCAAATAGTATTAATAAAGGGCATTTAGACCAAAAAATAATGGTTAATTCAAATAATCCTGCATTAAATGAGCTTAAAGATATTATAAATGAGATGTTAAATACTCTAAATAGTAATATTTCAAATATTTTAACTGTTTTAACTTCTTACTCAAAGCTAGATTTCAGACCAAGATTAAAAGATAATGACCTTGAGGGAATTATTCAAGAGTTGGAAAAAGATATAAATATTTTAAGAGATGTTATTACTCAAACCCTACTTGATAATAAAAAAGTTGGGTTTACTTTAAAAGAAAATGCTAATATCTTAAGTTTTAATATGCAAAGTATATCAACAGCTGCAAATTCACAAGCTGCATCTTTAGAAGAGACAGCTGCATCTTTAGAAGAGATAACATCAAATATCACAAACAATACACAAACAACTACAAAAATGGCAAGTTATGGTGAAAAAGTAAAAGAGTCAATAAAAATTGGACAAGATTTAGCAAATAAAACTGTTAGTTCTATGGAAGATATAAATAAACAAGCATTAGCTATAAATGAGGCTATTGACGTAATTGATCAAATAGCATTCCAAACAAATATTCTAAGTCTAAATGCTGCTGTTGAAGCTGCAACTGCGGGAGAAGCTGGTAAAGGTTTTGCTGTTGTTGCACAAGAGGTAAGAAATCTTGCAAGCAGAAGTGCTGAAGCTGCAAATGAGATAAAAAGAATAGTACAGTTAGCAACAAGCAAAACAAAAGAGGGTAGTGAAATTGCAAATAGTATGATAGAAGGATATACATCTTTAAATGAGAATATATCTATAACTTTAGATTTAATACAAAATGTAACAACAGCTAGTAAAGAGCAGTCAATTGGAATGGTTCAAATAAATGATGCTGTAAACAACCTTGACCAAATTACTCAAAAAAATGCACAAAGTGCATCTGAAGCAAATGAAATTGCAAAACAAACATTAAAAATATCAAATGAGATTATAGAACAGGTAAATTCTAAAGAGTTTGATGGAAAGTAAAAAATAATAGGAGTTATATTTAAGGAATATAACTCTCTTTATTGTTTATAAATTTTGTAGTATAAAAAAGCTCTCTTAAAAATAAAATTAGTGAAACTACTAAACAACTCATAGCCAAAATAAATAAAATCGCTATTAAAAAAGTGTGTTCAAAATGAAAAAATGAACTTAAAAATATTGTGATAATAACTAAAGCAATTAAAAGACCTGTTGTTGTCCCAAAAAATATCGCTCGATTTGTATTATTCATTCTCATAGTTAAAAAATCTCTTCTAGATTTTATCATATTTCTTAATTCATCATCTATTTTGTTTTGCTCTTTTTTTTCACTCTCAAATTTATCTAATTTATCAACCTTATCAATAATTCTAACTAACCTTCCTGTAAAAACATTTAGAAGTCCTGCAACACCTGCTAATAAAAAAACAGGTGCAACAGAGAGTTGAATCATACTTGATACTGAATTTATCTCACCTATATTTATCACTATTTTGCTTCTTCTATTATTTTTAAAAGCCCTTCTTGTGTTTTTTGTGCAAGTTCTATTAAATCAGGGTTTATATCATCTACTAATTGAACTAAAGAGTTTAAAGTGATATTTGTCTCTCCATCTTGAGTATAAACTGCAATTTTGCAAGGCATAATGCAAGCTAAACTAATATCTTCATTTAAAAAAGTTTCAGCAACATTTGGATTGCAAATATCAATTACTTGACACTGTGCATCTAATTTTTTACCCTTTGAGCTTAAAGTCTCTTTTATATTGTGTATGTGTTGAACTCCAAAACCATGGTTTGGGGCTAACTCTTTTATGCTATCAACTACTTCTTGAACTGTTTTGTTTGATATTTCTATATATTGCATTTTTTTTCCTTTTATATATTTTTTATTGATTGTAGCAAATTAATTTTTATAAAAACATATTCTTTTCAATTTATGAATCAAAATCAAAAAAATGTGATATAATCTCACAATTTCGGCATACTTCGGTCTATGCCTGACTTCGTTTATGTAGATTTTCTACAACTCATTTAAACTCAAATTATTCAACCTAGATCGTAACTTAAGCTAATAACTTTTGTAGGTTCATAAAACAAAAGGTACTTATGTCATTTTCAAACTTAGGCTTATGCACAGAACTTCTTCGTGCAATTAAAGAAGAGGGTTATACAACTCCTACTCCTATTCAAACAGAGTCGATTCCAGTTATATTGTCAAAAAAAGATGTTTTAGCAGCTGCTCAAACAGGAACGGGAAAAACAGCTGGTTTTACACTTCCACTTTTGGAATTATTAAATAAAAACTATTCAAAAGATAGAAAAAGTTCTGTAAAAGCACTTATTTTAACTCCAACAAGAGAGTTAGCAACACAAGTAGCTCAAAGTGTTGAAGTTTATGGAAAATATCTTCCATTTAAATCAGCTGTTATTTTTGGAGGAGTTGGAATAAATCCTCAAAAAGCAATCTTAAAAATGGGTGTTGATATTGTAACAGCAACTCCTGGAAGATTGCTTGATTTGGTTTTTCAAGACTGTTTAGATTTATCAAAAGTAGAGTTTCTGGTTTTAGATGAAGCTGATAGAATGCTTGATATGGGATTTATTCATGATATTAAAAAG
>JAGOHQ010000115.1 GCA_017996075.1 Aliarcobacter sp. | reverse complement strand
CGGTAGTGAATACCCTGCAAAGAGATTCCTAAAATCTCTGAAGCTTCTGAAGTTGTTACCAATCTTTGCAAGGTTATTCTCTTTTTATATTTTTGAGCTATCTATTTCAATAACTGTATGAACATTTCCTCGTGGTTTAAAATCTGCAACTACTTTAAGCCATTTTGGTTCTAGTTTTGAAAGAAGTGTATCAAAAATCTCATTTGCAGAGTTTTCATGAGATATATATCTATTCATAAATGAGTTGATATAAATTTTTAAAGCTTTAAGCTCAATAACTCTTTTATTTGGTGTATATTGAATCTTGATAGTTGCAAAATCAGGGTAACCACTTCTTGGACACTTTGCCATAAATTCTGGTAACTCTATGTCAATTATGTAATTTTTATCATGTTCATTTGGCCAAAAGTTTTCTTTGTTATTTATATCAAAATCTAAAATCTCTTTTTCACCATATTTTATTTCCATTAGTAACCTTTTTTTAAAAATTTTTGAAATTATTCTATCCAAATATCTCTTATAAAGCTAATTTACAAAAATAAAGATAAAATTAAAATATATTTATAAAGGCTAAAAAATGAGTTCAAAAATATTTGATACAGTAATTGTTGGAGCTGGGGTTTCTGGACTAAGTTGTGCTATTGAGTTAAAAGTACAAAATATTGAAAATATATTATTAATTGAAAAAAGTGATAATTTTTTTAGTACTATAAGAAGCTTTTATAAAGATGGAAAAAGAGTTGATAAGTATTGGCGTAATCAAATAATAAACCTTATTGGAAATATTCCTTTTGATGGTGGATTAAAAGAAGAGGTATTAAACTATTTTGAAACTCTTTTAAAAAAATATAATATACCTACAATTTATAATAATGAAGTAGAAAAAGTTATAAAACTTGATAATGAAATTTTTGAAATCCATACTAAGTTAGATATTTATAAAGCAAAAAATGTTGTAATCGCTATTGGAAAGATGGGAAAACCAAATAAACCTAATTATAAAATACCTTTAGAGATTCAAAAAAATGTAAATTTTAATCTTGATAATTGTTCAAAAAATGAAAAAATATTAGTAGTTGGCGGTGGAAATAGTGCTGCTGAGTATGCATATTCACTAGCTTTTGATGAAAATATTGTAACCTTAGCATATAGAAAAGAGAGTTTTACCAGATTAAATAAAATAAATGAGGAGATGTTAAAAAAATATGAAGATGCTAAGCAGTTAAATATAAAATTAAACTGTGATATAAACTCTTTAGAAGAAGATAATGGATTTGTTAAAGTAAATTATTCAAATGGTGAAAGTCAAAATTTCAATAGAGTAATTTATGCTATTGGAGGAACAGCTCCTATTGATTTTTTAAAAAATTGTGGGGTAAATATTAGTGATAATTTAAAACCAATTTTTAATGAAAACTTTGAGTGTTGTTGTAAAAATTTATATATAGCTGGAGATATTAGCAATGCAAGTGAAGGATCTATTTCAAGTAGTTTAAATCATGGATTTTTAATTGCAATTGCAATTGCTAAAGGTTTAAAACCTTTAGCTTAAACATCAAGATGTTCAACATCTTTTGCGTGAGACTCTATATAGTTTCTTCTAGGTTCTACTTCATCACCCATAAATAGAGTAAATGTATCACTTGCAATTTCTGCATCTTCTATTTTTACTCTTAAAAGTCTTCTATTTTCAGGTGTCATAGTTGTCTCCCAAAGTTGTTCAGGATTCATCTCTCCAAGACCTTTATATCTTTGAATATATGCACCTTTTTTAGCTAAACTTTCAATCTCTTCAAGAAGTTCAATTAAATCACGACCTTCAAATAGTGTTAAATCTCTCTCTTTTAATTTTGTAAAAATAAAAGTTGATTCACTAAAATAAGGTGATGCAAAAAGTTCTTCATCGATTATTAACTCTTCAAGTCCTGCATTTGTTTGAACAAAAAGTTGAATTTTTGTTTCATTAACAGTTTTTGAAAGTATGTTATAACCACGTGCTTCTAAAAATAGTTTAACTTTTTCATATAAAGTAGCAAAATCTAAATTTACTAAATCACTATTTTCAATTAAATATTTTAAAACCTCAATCAAAGAGTATCTTTTTGCTAATTGCTCAAGCATTGATCTATAACGTGCAACTTGTTTAAACAAATCAAGTAAATCATTATATCCCATACCTTCAAATTCAAAATTTTCAAGTCCATTTTCAATTAAATAAGCAGATAATGCTCCATTATCTTTTAAATAAATCTCATTTTTACCTTTTTTATATCTGTAAAGTGGTGGTTGTGCAATATATAAATAGCCTCTTTCAATAATCGGTCTTAAAAATCTAAAGAAGAAAGTTAAAAGTAAAGTTTGAATATGGCTACCATCAACATCGGCATCTGTCATAACTATTATTTTATGATATCTTACTTTTTCATCATTAAAATCTTCACCAATTCCACAACCTAAAGCTGTAATTATATTTCTAATCTCATCAGATTTTAAAATTTTATCTAGTCTTGATTTTTCAACATTTAGAATTTTTCCTTTTAGAGGTAAAATTGCTTGATAAACTCTATCTCTTCCTTGTTTAGCACTTCCTCCAGCACTATCACCTTCCACTAGATATAACTCTCTTATAGTTGGATCTTTACTTTGACAATCAGCAAGTTTTCCAGGAAGTGTTCCAACACTCATAGAGTCTTTTTTTCTAGTTAGTTCTCTTGCTTTTTTAGCAGCTTCTCTTCCTCTTGCTGCCATCAAAGATTTTTCCATAACAGCTCTTGCTTGTGTAGGATTTTCTTCAAAATATTTATCTAAGTTGTCACCTGTTAATTTTTGAGCAATAGGTCTTACATAAGAGCTTCCTAATTTTCCTTTTGTTTGTCCTTCAAATTGAGGTTCTGGAACTTTTACTGAAACAACTGCTATTAAACCTTCTCTTACATCATCACCAGTTATTTTTGCATCTTTCTCTCTTGCAGCTGCATTTTCACTCAAATACTTCGAAATACTTCTTGTAAGTCCTGCTTTAAAACCAGCTTCGTGCGTTCCACCATCAATAGTTCTAATATTATTTACAAAAGATAGAGTTTTTTCAATATATGTATCGTTATACATCATAGCAATGTCAACTTCTACACCATCTACTTTATCACTAAAGTGCATAACATCACACAAAGCTGCATCTTTATTTAAATCAGCAACAAATTGTTTAATACCACCTTCAAAGTGATAAACTTCTTTAATTTTAGATAATTCATCTTCAAGCGTAATAGAAATCATAGGATTTAAATAAGCAACTTCTTTAAATCTTTTTTTAAGAATATTAAATTCATATTTAGTAACTTCAAAAATAGAATCATCTACTAAAAATTCAATAGTTGTTCCAGTTTTTCTAGGACTATCTCCAATAACTTCTAAAGTTCCTTGAGGAATTCCCTCTTTAAACTCTTGATAATGAATTTTACCTTCTCTGTAAACTGTCATTTTAAGATGTTTTGATAAAGCATTTACAACTGAAACCCCAACTCCATGAAGTCCACCTGAAACTTTATATGTATCTTTATCAAATTTTCCACCAGCATGTAGAACTGTTAAAGCAACAGTAGCTGCACTTATTCCTTCTGTTGGATGAATTGCAGTTGGAATTCCTCTTCCATCATCTTCAATTTTTGCCCATCCATCTTTGCTTAGTGTTATTTTAATATTTCTACAAAATCCAGCCATTGCTTCATCTATTGAGTTATCAACAACTTCATAAACTAAGTGATGAAGACCATTTATATTTGTATCTCCAATATACATTCCTGGTCTTTTTCTAACAGCTTCAAGACCTTTTAAAACTTTAATATTATTAGCACCATATTCTTGTGACATTTTATTTTCCTTTTATTTTTCTAATACTATTGGCATTACTATTGTGATAAATTTGTTATCTTCTAAATAAAATGGAAGATTTGATTCATTAAATCCTATTTTTATTTTATCACTTGTTGTCATACTTAAAAAATCTAAAATATATTTTGCATTTACAGCTATATAAAAATCATTTGGAATATTTAAATCTATATCAACTTGTGTATTTGCAACACTATCTGTATCTAAAGATTCAAAAATAATACCTTGAGTTGTAAATGTAATTTTTATATTTGAATTTAAAGATGTAATAAGTTTTATAGATTCAATAAATATATTTTTTGGAATATATAGATTATTTTTAAGATTT
>JAGOHQ010000114.1 GCA_017996075.1 Aliarcobacter sp. | reverse complement strand
AAACAAGAGAAGATATAGAAATAGGGCATATTAGCGCTATGCTAAAAAAAATTGCTAGAGATTATAATATTAGAGTATTTTTACTTCAACAGTTAAATAGATCATTAGAATCAAGAGAAAATAAAAGACCAATGTTAAGTGATTTAAAAAATTCTGGAAATATAGAAGAAGATGCTGATATAGTATTAGGTCTTTACAGAGATTCATATTATAAAAAAGACAAAGATAAACCTACTATGTTAAATTATGATAGTGTAGAGGATGCTGAAATTTTGGTTTTAAAAAATAGAGATGGTAGAGTAGGGGTTGCAAAAGTTTCTTTTGAAGGAAAATCAGCTAGGTTTTTAAATAGAATTGAGATTCAACCTACAATAATCGAATTTGAATAATACATCAAAATAAATTTCTTAACGTCTACAGTTATTAGATAAAAGTTTAGAAATACTTAAATATCCAAAAGCTAGTTATTCTTAGTTTTAACATACCTAACATTTTAGTTAGGTGATTAAACAAATTTAAGTTTTATATACTTTTTAACTTTTTGTGTTAGAATCTTGTTCTTAGATCTCAGGTTGAGATTCCATCAATGAATTTTAAATTTACTGAATGGTCAAAATTAAAGTATAATTTTGGAGATTCATTTGAATAATCTAAATCACTGTATATCTATATTTACAGGTGATATACCACCATCAAAAGCCTTATTTTTAAAACTTGAAAATGCTTTTTTACTTGCTAATACTCATGAAATAATAGAAATTGTTTCACAAAAAGCCAATATTGAAACAGAACTTCGTGGTTGGGCAAAGTTAAGAGGTCATTTATATTTAGGAAGAGAAAATTTAAAACAACAATACTCGTATAAAATACAAAAACTAGTAAAAAATAGTTATTTACAAAAAGCATCATGGGGAAACAAGATGCAAGGAATCTCATCATCAAATCCAAAACTAAAAGATTTGAACTTAAGTGATGAAATACTAATTAAAGCACCAGAAAATAATGGACTTTTAACAAGAGGAATTATAACTCAAGAAAATAGTCCTATTTACGACTTTGAATTATCTTTTAAAGAACAAGTTTGGTCAAACCCAATCTCAGTTTTATATGAAGAAGGAAAAAATTTACAATGGAATGCAACAACAGATATTCCTTGGAATGAAATTCCTGAGTTTAATCCAGTTTTAGAAAAGGCAATTTGTCAGATTATGACATATTTAGTTGAAAATGAATTTTCAGCTTTATATATTCCTGGAAAATTTATAAGTAAAATAAATCCATATTATATGGAAGTTCCACTTTTTTTATCATCACTAATGAATGATGAAGCAAGACATATTGAAGTATTTACTAAACGTGCTAATGCAAATGGCGGAGGATTTCAATATTCAAGTGAAGTTACTCAGCGTTCTCTTTTTTCATTATTTAAAGAAGATGATTATATTAAAAGCTCTTTTTTACTTCATGTTATGGGAGAAGGAACTTTTGTTGATTTATTAACTTTTTTAGAAAAATATATGCCAGATGAAGCTACAAAAAAGATTATAAGATTATCAAAAAGAGATGAAATGAGACATGTTGCTTATGGGATTGAACATGTAAAATCTGCCATTGAACAAAATCCAAATAGGATAAATGCTCTAAAAAACAGTGCTTTTAAAAGAAAAGAGTTTATGGATGAAATAAGTAGTGAATCATCTTTATTACTTGAATCTTTAGCAATTCTTGCAGGTGGAAGCGATGAGCCAAATGACTATAAAAAAGGATTTGATTTAGTTGAAGATTTAAAACAAAAAATGAATGAAAATAGGATAAAAAGATTAGTTAGTATAGGTATTGATGAAGATTTAGCGAATGATATTTCAAAAGCACACACACCAAATTTTATGTAATAGGAAAAAAAATGTCAAATTTATATAATGAAATGATAGAGTTTGCAAAAGATAATATTGCACCATTTACAACACAAGTTGATGCGGAAGCAAAATTTCCAGTTGATAGTTTTAAAGCTATAAAAGATAAAAAATTAACAGGTCTTTTAGTTCCAAAAGAGTTCGGAGGAATGGGATTTGGTTTTTATGAACATACTCAAACTGTTTTAGCATTTGCAAATTATTGTGCAACAACAGCTTTGTGTTATATGATGCATAATGTTGCTACAAATTGTTTAGCAACTCATGGAAGTGAAGAGTTAAAAAAAGAGTTTTTACCAAAAATTGCAAATGGTGAAATTATGTTAGCACTTGCATATAGTGAAAGTGGTACAGGAACTCATTTTTATAATCCAGAAATCAAAGTTACTAAAGATGGACAAACTTTAAGTATGAATGGAAGAAAAAGTTTTGTTACATCAGCACAATATGCAGATTATTATTTAATTGATGCAAACTCATTTGATAGTGAAGGACTAGATAATTGGCTGGTTTCAAAAGATTTAGCAGGAATTAATTTTGAACATAGTGCTTGGAATGGACTTGGAATGAGAGGAAATGCTTCTTGCCCAATGATTTTAGAAAATGTAAAAATTGATGAAAGATTTAGAATTGGAGCGGCAGGAAGTGGATTAGATCAAATATTTAATACTGTTGGTCCATTTTTTATAATGGGATTAGCAGCTGTTTATAGTGGAGTTGCATTAAATGCAAGTAATTCAATAATTGATTACTCAATGAATAGAAAATATAGTGATAATTCAGCACTTTGTGGTATTCCAACTGTTCAAAATCATATTTCAGATATCTATTCAAAAGCTGCAAGTGCAAAATACTTTACATTAAGTGCAGCAAAAAGTGTAATTGAAGCAGACCCAATGGCACAAGCAAATGTATTAGCAGCAAGAATTCATGCTTCATCTATGGCTGTTGATGTTTGTACAACTGCTATGAAAATTGGTGGAGGAACTGCTTACGCTAAAAGAATAAATATAGAAAGACTTCTAAGAGACTCTTTAGCTGCTGCTGTTATGGCACCAAGTACTGATGTTCTTACAACTTGGCTTGGAAAAGCTTTAACAAATCAAGAAATAATTTAAGGAGAAAAAATGAAAAAACCAATAGTTGTAGGTTCAGTTGCTTATGACCCAAAAATCGTAACAATTTGGGATATCATAAGAGATTATTTTAATGATAATGGTGTAAGACTTGATTATGTTCTTTTTTCAAATTATGAAGCACAAATTGAGTATTTATTAAGTGGAAAAATTGATATAGCTTGGAATACAAATGTTGCTTGGGTTAGAACTTATGAATTAAGTAATCATAAAGCACAAGCACTTTTGATGAGAGATACAGATATTGATTTTAAATCAGTATTTATTACAAAAGCAAAAAGTGGTATAAAATCAGTTCAAGATTTAAAAGGTAAAAAGTTTGGACTTGGAAGTGCAGATTCAGCACAAGCTGCAATTTTACCTCTAAAATATTTACAAAATGAATTAGGTGAATCTATCAAAGATGTTGAAATAGTTAAATTCAATTCTGATTTAGGAAAACATGGAGATACAGGAAGAAGCGAATTTGATGTACTTGAAGCAATAAAAAATGATAAACTCGATGCTGGTGCGATTGGTATTAGTACTTGGGTTAGAGTACTTGAAGAAGGACTATTTCCAGCAGGTGAAATAGAGTCTTTTTACACTAGTGAAGGTTATTGTCATTGTAATTTTACAGCACTAAATTCTTTAGATGAAAAAGTAAAAAAAATATTCGTAGATATGATGCTTTCGCAAGATCCAAATGAACCAATAATCAAAAAAATGATGCAAATGGAAGGTTTAAATAAATGGGTTGTAACTACAAGTGAAGAGCTAAAAGGTTATGATGTTTTAACTCAAGCAATGTTTGAACAAGATTTGATTAAAAATAACTGGTAAAATATTGATATTTAACATCAATTGGAAAAAGATCTTTAGATTTAGTATTCTAAAAATGAGCACAAATATTTTGATGAGAAAAGACAGTGATCACAGTTATAGATTGGGAACGAAATCTTTAGCTAAAATGTTAAAAAGTATAAGGTGAGTTAAGTTTCTAAAATTAATTTTTTAAATTTAGCTACCCGTTTTAACCCGGATTATGCAATAGGAAAATTTCAATCTAAACAAACATACTATAAAATCTAAGTTCAAACATTATTTCAAAGGATCACCAAATGGGTGAACTAAAAATAGAATATTCAGATAAAAAAATAACTCCATTTGGTGGTATGAAATTGCTCAAAGATTTTATGGATAAAACAAG
>JAGOHQ010000113.1 GCA_017996075.1 Aliarcobacter sp. | reverse complement strand
TTTTTAGTTAATTCATCTATATATTCACCAGTTCCAATATGCCAATCAAAAGGTTCAAAAAGTTTTATATAAGATATTTTTGAATAATTATTTTTATCATTTGAGTTTGGTTTTATAAATTTATTAGTTACAAATCCCTCTTTTTGCTCTTTTGCTATTTGTGCTTGAATTTGTATTATATAATCATCGTTTGAATCTTTTAAATTCCAAACATCAACATAGGTATCAAGAGTTATTTTATTATCAAACAAAATAGCTTGACCTTTATTGCTATTTATAAAAAAGTAGTTGTTGTGATCTTTAAATTTAAAATTATTTAAAGATTGTGCTATTAAATATTTTATTTCATCTTTAGTTTTTGTTTGTTTATTAGTTTCATAAATATCCATAGCTAAAGCATAAGCTTGATTTACTCTATCTATTAATCTATCTTCTACAGTTTTTCTTAATAACTCTTCTTTATATTTTATTAATCCATAAATCATTAAAACTTCATTTTTTACCTCTTTCTTCTTTTGTTCTGTAAACTCTTTTTTGTAGTGGTTAAACTCATTTTTAAAATTTTGATATTGAAAAAAAATAGAGATTAAGAATGCTGCTATAATAGATGAAAATGCAGTAATAAATATAAATTTTGTTATAAACTTTGATAATTTCAAATTAGACCTTTTAATTTATTGAATATGTAAATTTTAACATAATAGATATTATGGTTTGGTTTATCTATTAAGTTTGCGTTAATATAAAATTTAAATATGATTAAGAAATTTGTGTAATAATTTCATATATCAAAAAAAAGGATAAAAGATGAAAAAAATTGTATCAAGTTTAGCATTAGCTTCAATCTTAGTAAGTGGTTTGTACGCACAACAAGGTGGGGCAAATTGTGATTTTAGAAAAGATGGTAAAAATTCTCCTATAAATCAAAAAGATGGTAAAAAAATGTCAAAACAAAATTATGGTATTTTAGGAATGTTTTATGAACTAAATTTAACAGCAGATCAAAAAACAAAAATTGATAACATAATTAATGAAAGTAAAAAAAATCAAGAGCTTCCTTGTGATGCATTTACTAAAGATAGTTTTGATAAAGATAAATTTATTAAAATTATGAAAGATAAAAGAGAGAAAAATCAAGAGTTACATGCAGATGTGATTGATAAAGCTTATAAAGTTTTAGATTCAAAACAAAAAGAGCAATTAAGAACTCTACTTGATTTAAGAAAAGAGAAGATGAAACAAAGATTTGAAGACTAAAAATTAAAAAAATAAAAACAAGGACTAGCTTTGATAAAAATTGCAATGATAGAAGATGATTTAGAGTTAGCAGAGGTTTTATCTTTGTATCTAAAGCAGTTTAATATTGAAGTAGTAAATTTTGAAGAGCCATTTTTGGCTCTTTCTAGTTTAAAACTACAAAAGTTTGATTTACTAATTTTAGATTTAACTCTTCCTGGAATGGATGGATTAGATGTTTGTAAAAGAGTTGTTGATGAGTTTAATATTCCAATAATAATTTCAAGTGCAAGAAGTGATATAAGTGATAAAGTTACAGCTTTGAAACTTGGTGCTGATGATTATTTACCAAAACCTTATGACCCTAGAGAGTTGGAAGTAAGAATAAGAACAATTTTACGAAGATTTAATAAATCCTATGAAAAAGAAGAGCCAAATATTAAAAAAACTTTTATTTTGGATGAAGAGAAAAAAGATATCACAAAAGATGGTATCTCTATAAAATTAACAGCAGCAGAGTTTGAGATTTTAAGCCTATTTATAAAAAGAGAAGGATTTATTGTAAGTCGTGATGATATTTTTGAAAACTCTGATATTTTAAATAGCGATTATGAAAGTAGTGGCTCTTTGGCAGTTATTATAAATAGAATAAGGCATAAAATAGAAGATAATCAAAAAGAGCCGAAATATCTTCAAACAATTAGAGGAATGGGATATAAATTTGTACAATGAATAAAAATTCAATAATATTTTCTACAACACTAAATTTTCTTATAACCTCTCTTTTATTGATAGTATCTTTTGTATTTTTATTAAGTCATGAAAACTTCAAAAAAAATGAACAAATATTTGAAAGATATAAACCAATAATAAAAATGGTAAGTGGTAAGAAATTTTATTTTGATAAAGATTTTCATAAAAATTTATTAGATATGAATTATGAACTATTTGAAAGCAAAGAAGAGATAAAAAATATTTTAAGTAACAACAAAAAAATTATTTTTGCAAGATCAAACAAACATAATGAAACTTTTAAAATATTTGAAATAGATGGAAAAATTTATCTATTTTTTGAAAAATTAGATACTCAAATTTTAATAAAAGATTTAGATAGCCAGAATCTTACAAATAGTTTTTATACTATTTTTGTATTTGTTTCTCTTTTAATTGTAATAACAATTTTGTATATAAATACTTTAAAAAAACTACTTCCACTAAAAGAGTTAAAAGATAAGGTTATAAATTTTGGTGATGAAAAGTTTGATTTTGAATTATCAAATAGTAGAAGTAAAGATGAGGTTACTCTTTTGGCAAACGAGTTCAAAAAAAGTGCCCAAAAGCTTAAAAATATAAAAGAGTCAAGAAATATTTTTATAAGAAATATTATGCATGAGCTTAAAACTCCAATTACAAAAGGAAAGTTTCTTTTACAGCTTGAAAAAAGCGATGAAAATATTGAAAAATTAAAGATGGTTTTTAACCGCTTAGAAAGCTTAATAAATGAATTTGCAACAATCGAAGAGCTTATTTCTCAAAATAGAGTTTTAGAAAAAAAGAGTTATTTTTTAGAAGATTTACTTGATAATGCAAAAGATATTTTGATGATAGATGATAATTGTGTTAAAAATTCATACGAAAATATTAAGTTAAATGTAAATTTTAAACTATTTTCAATAGCTATAAAAAACTTAATTGATAATGCAATAAAGTATTCAAATGATAAAAAAGTTGAAGTTTTAACACAAAATGAAGATATTTTATTTGTAAATAGTGGAAAAAAATTAGAAGGAGATTTTGAAAAATACCTTGAACCTTTTTATAGTAAATCCTCAAATGAGTCTTTTGGTTTAGGTCTTTATATTGTTTTTAATATTTTAAAGGCAAATGGATATAATTTGCTTTATAAATATGAAGATGGTAAAAATATTTTTATTGTCAAAAAAGGATAAAAAATTTTCGATATAGCAATTATTGGAGCAGGTGCAAGTGGTTTGATGTTTGCTTCAAATTTGGATAAAAATAAATTTAAAAATATTTGTCTAATAGATTCAAATAGCAAAATAGGGCAAAAAATAAAGGTTTCAGGTGGAGCTAAATGTAATATTACAAATGAGTTTGTAAGTGATAAAAACTATTTAGGAGATAGAACTTTTGTAAAAGAGATTTTAGAAAAATTTTCAAAAGATGATTTATTAAAGTTTTTAAATAAAAATCAAGTTTTTCCAAAAATTAACCCTAAAATTGTAAAAGGAACATATTTTTGTAACTCTAGTCAAGATGTTATTGATATGTTTGCTTTAAAAACTTCGCATATTAAAAAATATCTTGATACAAAAGTTTTAGATGTTGATTTTAATAATTTTTTTACAATTAAAACATCAAATAGAACAATCGAATCAAAAAAAGTTGTAGTTGCAAGTGGTGGACTATCTTATAGCTCTTTAGGAGCTTCAAGTTTTGCATTTGATATAGCAAAAAAATTTGACCACACAATCAATAAATTAAACCCAGCACTTGTAGGATTTACTGTTCAAAAAGAGCAGTTTTGGTTTAAAGAGTTATCAGGATTATCTATATTTGTAAATATTTTTGTGGATAGCAAAGATGGGAAAAAGTCAATTGAAGGGAATCTTCTTTTTGCTCATAAAGGTTTTAGTGGACCAGCTGTTTTGACCTCCTCTTTATATTGGGAAAAAGGAAAAATCCAAATAGATTTTTTACCAAAAGATAAAATAGAAAAGTTTTTAAATGGAAATAGAAATATCTCAACTGCACTTCCTTTGCCAAAAAGATTTATTCAAGAGTTTTTATCTTCAGTAGATTTAGAAGATAAAAGTTGTTCAAAACTAACACAAGAAGATTTAGAAAAATTAAAACTTCTAAAAAATTATGAATTAAGTCCTGCTGGAAATTTTGGATATACAAAAGCTGAGGTTACAAAAGGCGGAATTGATACAAATGAGATAAATCATAACTCTTTTGAAAGTTTAAAACAAAAAGATCTATATTTTATAGG
>JAGOHQ010000112.1 GCA_017996075.1 Aliarcobacter sp. | reverse complement strand
ATTTAGAAGTTTTAGTTGAAATTCACGATTTTGAGGATTTGACTAAAGCTTTAAAAAGTAAAGCAGATATTATAGGAATAAACCATAGAAATTTAAAAACTTTTGAGATGGATATGAATTTATGTGAAGAGCTAATTCCACTTATTCCTGAAGGTAAAATAATTGTTGCTGAATCGGGAGTTAGTGATATTGAAGTTATAAAAAGACTCCATAATCTTGGAGCTGATGCTTTTTTAATAGGAGAGCATTTTATGAGAGTTCCAAGTATAAAAGATGAACTTAAGAGATTTAAAAATTCTTTGAACTAAAAAAGGAGCAAAAATGCCAGTAATAAATGTAAAAATGACGCATGAAGATGGAGGAGCTACTATTGAGCAAAAAGAGGAGTTGGTAAAAGGTATAAATGAGCTTTTTAGCAAAATATTTAATCGATCTAGCTCAAATGCAATAGTTTTAATAGAAGAGATTAGTACAGATAACTACTTTATTGGTGGAAAATCAGTTACAAAAATAAGAAAAGAGAAGTAGATATTTTCTACTTCTTTTAAATCTCGATTCCATTATCTAATAAAATTTTATTTCTTCCAGTTTCTTTTGCTTTGTACAATAAAGAGTCTGCTTTTTGCAAAGCAATATCATAAGTAGGATATTTATTTCTTATCGTAACTCCAGCACTAAAAGTGATTTTTAGTTTTTTGTCTTGATAGATAAAGCTATTTTCTGTAACTATTGATTTTATTCTTTTTAAGAGTACTAAAAGCTCTCTATCTAGATTAAAATGTACAATAGCTATAAACTCTTCCCCACCATATCTTGCTACTAAATCTACATCTCGAATACTTTTTTCTAAAATTTTGCCAAAAGTTGAAAGAACTACATCTCCACACTCATGCCCATAAGTATCATTTACTTTTTTAAAGTGGTCTATATCAAAAAATATTACCGCATATTGAGTTTTTAACCTACTATAAGAGTTTTCAACTTTTATCATCTCTTCATTAAATGCTTTTCTTGTAAGAACTTGAGTTAAAAAATCTTTTCTATTTTCCTGTTTCGTTTTATTTAATTCATTTTCCAAACTATTTATTTTTTCTTCTAACTCTTCTACTTTAGATTTTCCATTTTCTAGTTTATTTGTAACACTATTTATCTCTTGCTCAATAGAAGCAGCAGCAATAACAAGTTCGTTTTGTATTTTACTTAAAACTTCCACACCGCCATTTTTTACATCGATTGCTTGTATTTTTTCTTTTATATTTAAAACTTTTTTAGAACCATTTCCACTACTAAAAATAGCCTCATTAAAATACTCTTCCATAAGTACAACAAGTTTTGATATATCTTCTGTTTTTTGAATAACTAATTTTTTATCTTTTTCAAATCTTTCAAATATTAATTTTTCTATTTGTATTTGTATTGATTTTTCAAAAATATCTTTTGGATTTTTTTTAAGTTGCTCAAATAAAACATCAGAAATATTATTTAAATCAGAGCTAATAGATGGAGTAATAGCTTGTTTTAAAATATCAATTATAACTTCAACATTTTTTGGATGAATTCTTCTTAGCAGAAGTTGTATTAATTTTTCAGGAGTATCTAATTGATTTGAAATTGCTTCATTGTATTCAATATCATTTAATTGGCTTAAAAAATTTTTCATATTTTCCTTTTTTAAAAAGATTATAAAATAAAAGACTAAATTTAAGTCTAAGGCGTTTATTATAGCGAAAAAAATATAAAAGATAATTTTTTATATTTTTTTAAACTCTACTAATCCAAACTTAACATCTAGCCTATTATTAGCTATTTTTCTCTTTGAGCTTTAGCTAAAAGTATTATGATAATAGTTTTTTTACCATCTCATTTATTCTTTTTCCATCTGCAACACCTGCAAATTTTTTTGAAGCTGCTCCCATAACTTTGCCCATATCTTTTATAGATTCTGCTTTTACTTCTTGAATTACATCTCTCATACCAGCTTCAAGCTCTTCATCATTTAGTTGTTTAGGTAAATAAATCATAAATACATCAATTTGGCTTTGTTCTTTTTCAACTAAATCAGTTCTAGAAGCAGCACTATATTGAGAAATTGCCTCTTCTCTTTGTTTAATTCCTCTTTGAACAAGTTTTATAACTTCAGCATCATCTAAAACTCTTCTTTCATCTACTTCTATTTGTTTTATCATAGTATTTATGGCTCTTATAGAGTCTCTTTTTACTACTTCTTTATCTCTCATTGCTTGTTTTAAATCTTCATTTAACTTCTCTTTTAAGCTCATTTGTAAAACTCCTTTTTTAAATTTAAATTTTTTAAAACTCGATTATACTTTTTTAAGAATTAAAACTCTCAACCAACTCTTCAAGAGTTAAAAATCTCTCAACTTTTTCTTCATAAATAGCTTTTGTCTCTTCTAGCTCTTTTGAAAGTACTATAATTCCTATTTTTTCATAACATTTTGGGTCTGCTAAACAACCATTTATTTCTTCAATTTTTTCTTCAATTTTTTCTAGTTCTTTTGGTAAACTATCGTACTCTCTTTGGTCTTTATATGATAATTTCACTTGTTTTTTTGGTAAATTTTCTATTTTTGGATTATTTTTCTCTTTTTCTATATCAGATTCTAAATTATCCAGCTCTTTTAACTCTTTTTCAATTTCAAGGTATTCACTATATGGTTGAAAACTTTCCATAATATGTCCATTTCCAGTAAATACATATAGTTTTTTTGCAATTTTATCTACAAAATATCTATCGTGAGATACAAAAATCAAAGCACCTTGGAAATTTTGTAAATACTCTTCTAAAATATTAATTGTTGGAATATCCAAGTCGTTCGTAGGTTCATCAAGAATCATACAATCAACTCTTTTTGTAAATAAAAGTGCAAGAGCAACTCTATTTTTTTCTCCACCACTTAAAGCACCAACTTTTTTATCTAAATACTCTTTTGGAAAAAGAAAGTTTTTTAAATATCCAAAAACATGTAAGTTTCGTCCATCATCAAGAACAACTCTATCTCCACCATTTGGACAAAAAATTTCCATAATAGTTTTTTCATCATCAAGCATATCTCTTTGTTGATCAAAATATCCTATTTGAAAATCTCCTTTTTTGAAGCTTCCTTTATCTATTTGCATTTTTTCCATAAATATTTTAAGAAGTGTTGATTTTCCACTTCCGTTGGGACCTACTATTGCAATAGTATCTTTTTGTAAAATTCTCGCAGTGAAATCTTTTATTAACTCCTTTTCACCTAAAGATTTATAAATATTATCAAGCTCATAAAGCATCTTTTTTTTATTTTGTTGTTTCTCTTCACTATTAAAAGATTTTTGCTCTCTTTGAAGCTCTATACTCATTTTTTTGATATATGCAGGATTTGATTTTGCTTTTTGTTTTAAATCAAAATATTCAGATTTTCTTCTTTCGTTTCTTTTTCTTCTTGCAGTTACACCGTGTTGCATCCAGTGAGCCTCTTGTTTTACAAGACGTAAGAGATTTTCATGCTCTTTTTGTAAATTTGATAAAATTTGTGATTTTTGTTCCAAATATGAGGAGTATCCACCATTGAATTTTCTTAATTCTCCACCATCAACTTCTATTACATTTGTAGCAATATTATCAATAAAATATCTATCATGAGATATAAAAAGTAGGGTAAAATTGTTTTTTAAAAGCAACTCTTCTAAAAACTCAACCATGTAAACATCAAGGTGATTTGTAGGCTCATCAAGAAGTAAAACATCTGGTTTTTTTAAAATCAAACCAGCTAAACTAACACGACGTTGCTCACCTCCACTTAGAAGGTTTACATCTTTGTGTTCATACTCTTTTAGTGCAAACTCTATTAATACTCTCTCAATCGTATTTTCCAAATCCCAAGCATTGTGAAAATCAATAAAAGTTGCTAGTTCACTTTGTTTTCTTAAAAGCTCTTCATTTTCATAATCTGTTGAGAGTTGATTTGTGATTTTCTCATACTCATTTTTTGCTACTTTTAACTCAACTAGCTGATTTTCAATAGCATTTCGAACACTCAAATTCGCTTCAAATTTTGGTTGTTGGTCTAGCATCTCTATTTTTATACTTCTATCAATAGCCATTTCACCGCTATCTGGTTCAACTGCTTTCATAATTATTTTGAAAAGTGTTGATTTTCCTTGTCCATTTTGCCCAATAACTGCAACTCTTTGCCCAGCTTGAAGGGTGAAGTTTGCATCTTTTAAAATAACTTTAATATCGTATTGTTTGGAAATATTTTGTAAGTCGATTAGTGCCATT